>JANLTL010000512.1:0-2981 GCA_031362905.1 Burkholderiales bacterium
GTCGCCGGTGGTGGGGCCGAACATTTCGGCATAAGCCTGGCGGGAGATTTTCATTTCTTCAATGCTCCCATCACCGCCGTGCCGGGGCAATCGCGCACGGTGGAGCTGGTCGCGCTCGCGGGAGCACGCAAGGTGTACGGCTTCAACGCGGCGGTGATGGGAGCATTGAAGAAATGAAAATCTCCCGCCAGGCTTATGCCGAAATGTTCGGCCCCACCACCGGCGACCGCGTGCGTCTCGCCGACACCGAACTGTGGATCGAGATCGAAAAGGACTTCACCACTTACGGCGAGGAAGTGAAATTCGGCGGCGGCAAGGTGATCCGCGACGGCATGGGCCAGAGCCAGCGGGTGCACAAGGATGTCGTTGATACCGTCATCACCAATGCCGTCATCATCGACCACTGGGGCATCGTCAAGGCCGATATCGGCCTGAAGGATGGCCGCATCTTCGGCATCGGCAAGGCCGGCAACCCGGACATCCAGCCAGGTGTGACCATCGTGATCGGGGCGGCCACCGAAGTGATCGCCGGCGAAGGCATGATCGTCACCGCCGGCGCCATCGACACGCACATCCATTTCATTTGCCCGCAGCAGATTGAAGAAGCCCTGATGAGTGGCGTGACCACCATGATCGGTGGCGGCACCGGCCCGGCAGCGGGCACCTCGGCCACCACCTGCTCGCCCGGGCCCTGGCATATCCACTCGATGCTCTCCGCTGCCGAAGCCTTTCCGATGAACCTGGGCTTTCTGGGCAAGGGCAACGTCTCTCAGCCCGAGCCGATTCGTGAACAAGTGCGCGCCGGTGCCATCGGATTGAAACTGCATGAAGACTGGGGCACCACACCGGCTGCCATCGACTGCTGCCTGGGTGTCGCCGAAGAGTTCGACGTGCAGGTGGCGATTCATACCGACACCCTCAACGAAGCCGGGTTTCTGGAGAACACGGTGGCCGCATTCAAGGGCCGCGGCATCGCCACCTTTCACACTGAGGGTGCGGGCGGCGGCCATGCCCCCGACATCATGAAGATTTGCGGCGAGCCCAACGTGCTGCCCTCTTCCACCAACCCAACCATGCCCTACACGGTCAACACCGCAGACGAGCATCTGGACATGCTGATGGTGTGCCATCACCTCGACGCGTCGATTGCCGAAGACATCGCCTTTGCCGAGAGCCGCATTCGCCGCGAGACCATCGCCGCCGAAGACATCATGCATGACCTCGGCGCGATTTCGATGATGAGCTCCGACAGTCAGGCCATGGGCCGCGTCGGCGAGGTCATCACACGCACCTGGCAGACCGCACACAAGATGAAGGTGCAGCGCGGCGTGCTCAATGGCGCGGGCGCGCGCAGCCAGGATGCAGCCGACAATTTTCGCGTCAAGCGCTACGTCGCCAAATACACCATCAACCCCGCCATCACGCATGGCGTGGGCCACGTCGTCGGCTCCATCGAAAAAGGCAAGATCGCCGACCTCGTGCTGTGGAAGCCGATGTTCTTTGGCGTCAAGCCCTCGATGATCCTCAAGAGCGGCATGATCGCCGCTGCGCAGATGGGCGATGCGAACGCGTCGATCCCGACCCCGCAGCCGGTGTATTCACGCCCGATGTTCGGCTCCTTCGGCAAGGCACTCAAGAGTTCGATGATCTTTGTCTCGCAAGCCGGGCTCGATGCGGGCGTGGGCGAACAACTCGGTCTCACCAAACCCCTGGTCGCGGTGAAAAATATCCGCGGCGTGCGCAAGCAGCACATGATCCACAACGACTTCTGCCCCAAGATGGAAATCGACCCGGAGACCTACGAGGTGCGCGCCAATGGCGAATTGCTGGTGTGCGAGCCGGCCACGGTGCTGCCGATGGCGCAGCGCTACTTTTTGTTCTGACCATGCTGACACTGAAAGACCGTGTGCTGCATGCCGGCCAGGTCGACGCCGAACTCGCACTGCCCTACGAACTGCGCGAGAAGAGCCGTTTGCGCGCAACCCTTTCCACGGGTGAAGAGGCCGCCCTGTTTCTGGAGCGTGGCAGCGTACTGCGTGGAGGCGATTGCCTCAAAGGCGTGGACGACCAGATGCGCGAACACATCGTGCGTGTCGTCGCCGCACCGGAAGCGGTGCTTGAAGTCGAATGCCACGACGCCGACGAATTTGCGCGCTGCGCCTATCACCTCGGCAACCGCCACACGCCGGTGCAGATCATCGGCCGCACCCACGATGGCCATTACGCCCTGCGCATTCGCGCCGACCACGTGCTGGCCGATATGCTCGCCGGCCTCGGTGCGCACTCGGCGAACATCATGGCGCCATTCGAACCCGAGACTGGTGCTTATTCAGGCAACGCGGGACATTCGCACCCTGGCGGACACGACCACGACCATGGGCACGAACACCACGGCCACGGCGTGCATCCGGGCAGTCGCATGCCGGTGCACGAGCCGAAGATCCATCGCCCCGATCCGGCGAAGTGGAAAGGCACGCAGGACAAATGAGCGCGACGCTTTCACCCGCGCTTTCACCGACAGCACTGCTGCGCCTGCTGCACCTCGCAAGTCCAACTCTGCCGGTGGGCGCCTACAGCTATTCGCAAGGACTTGAAGCGGCGATTGATGCGGACCTCATCAAAGACGAGAGAAGCGCTCAAGCGTGGATCACCGACACCCTCACGCATTCGGTCGCGCGTCTCGAAGCACCACTGTTCTGCCGTCTCTATCGCGCATGGAAAAATGCAGACCGCGACGCCATGCAGCAATGGAACGAATTCTTTCTGGCATCGCGCGACAGCGCCGAATTCCGTGCCGAGACGGTGCAGATGGGGTACTCGCTGGCGAAGCTGCTGCGCGACCTGTTTCCCACTGCCATCCTTGTAGAATGGCTTCCACCAACGGTTTCAGACGCATCAACCTGCTTCCCCAGCGCGATGGCGGCGGCTTGCGTGTTGCTTGAAACGCCACTTCAAGAGTCCCTGCACGCCTATTTATTCGC
>JANLTL010000517.1:0-1614 GCA_031362905.1 Burkholderiales bacterium
TGCTTTTTTCCGTCCTGGGGGTAGTCGTAAAAGCCGCCACCGCCGGCGCGCCCCGGACGCTTGATCTCCATGACCATGCGAAACAGCAACGATTCACCGGGCTGCTCGACGTAAGGCTTGCCTTCCGCAGCCAGGTCCACCCTGGCTTGTTCCATGACGCTCACCGAGAGGCTCATCGAGGTCTCGTCAATCACCGCCAGCGGGCCGACCGGCATGCCGATCTGGCGTGCGGCGTTCTCGATCACCGCAGCGGGAATGCCCTCTTCGAGCATGCACATGCCTTCGCGCACAAAGGTGCCGAAGGTACGGCTGGTGTAGAACCCGCGAGAATCGTTGACCACGATCGGCGTCTTGCCGATCTGCAACACGTAGTCGTAGGCCTTGGCGAGGGTGTCGGCATCGGTCTTCTCGCCCTTGATGATTTCCACCAGCGCCATCTTGTCGACCGGTGAAAAGAAATGCAGGCCAATGAATTTCTCCGGATGGGCCGAGGCTTTGGCTAGGCCGCTGATCGGCAGCGTCGAGGTGTTCGATGCAAAAAAGCCGCCGGCCTTGAGCAGCGGCTCGCTCTCTTTGGTGACACCGGCCTTGAGGTCGCGCTTTTCAAACACCGCTTCGATGATGAGGTCGCAGTCTTTCAAGTCGGCCATGTCGGCTGTCGGCGTGATCAGGTTCAACATCATCGCGGCGCGCGTCTCGTCCATGCGGCCCTGCTTGATGCGCCGTTCCAGCAGCTTGGCGGAGTAGGCCTTGCCTTTATCGGCCGCTTCCTGCGATACATCCTTCAACACACAGGCCACACCGCGATTGGCATTAGCCCAGGCGATGCCCGAACCCATCATGCCGGCGCCGAGAATGCCGACCTTGGTGGCCTTCCACTTCGGAATCTCTTTGGGTCCGCGCGAAGCGCCGGAGCGGATCGCGGTCTGGTTGAAGAACAGTGAGATCAGATTTTTCGCCACCGGCCCGCAAATCAACTCGGCGAGATAACGCGATTCGATACGCAGCGCAGTGTCCACATCAACCTGCGCGCCTTCGATGATGCAGCCCATGATGGCTTCAGGCGCGGGCAACAGGCCGCGCGTTTTCTCTATCGTCATCGCTGGCGCAATCGCCAGCATTTGCGCGATCTTCGGATTGGTGGGGCCGCCGCCGGGCATGCGGTATTTCGGGTCGTCATAGGGCTGCACCGGCGCCGGGTTGGCAGCGATCCAGGCGCGCGCCTTGGCGAGCATTTCCTCGGGCGAGGCGGCAATGTCGTCGATCAAGCCCGCGTCGAGCGCAGCACGCGGTGCGAAGGTCTTGCCTTCCATCAAAATCGGAAACGCCACCTCGATACCCAGGAGGCGCGTCAGCTTGGTCACGCCACCTGCGCCGGGCAAAAGGCCGAGCGTGACCTCGGGCAGGCCGAGTTGAATCTTCGCGTCGTCGAGCGCAATGCGATGGTGCGCCGACAGCGCCAGCTCAAACCCGCCGCCGAGCGCCGCGCCATTGAGGCAGGCCACCACCGGTTTGCCCAGTCTGTCAAACGCGCGAAACTGGCGCTTGGCGTGTTCGGCGAAGTTGAACCACTGCTCCGCTTCCGAGGGCTTGGCGCGCACCACGTCCTTCAAT
>JANLTL010000529.1:0-7189 GCA_031362905.1 Burkholderiales bacterium
CGGCGGCGGCGCGCGCGCGCGCGAGGCAATTGGGTCCCGCGTACGAAATCTCGCCCTCGCCCAGCCAGCCACCGTCGAAGCACACGGTGGCCTTGATTTTTTGCGGTGCCGGGCCGCCGCGAAACCCGCTGACCTCGACCCGGTCGGCGCCGCATTCGGTCACCGTCACTTGCGAAAAGTCGAGCGTGACATCGGGCGTGATGTAGTGATGCGGGTCGTGGATTTCGTACAGCAGTTGCTCCTTGACCACTTGTGCGTTGACCAGGCCACCGGTGCGCGCGGCCTTCGTGATGAACAGGTGGCCATCGGCATGCACCTCGGCAATCGGAAAGCCGATGTTGGCCGGGTCGGGGACGTCCTTGAAGCCGGGGTCGTAGTAGTAGCCGCCGGTGATTTGCGCACCGCATTCGAGCAGGTGGCCGGCCGTTGCGCCGATGGCGAGCTTGGCCCAGTCATCTTCGGCCCAGCCGAAGTAGTGCATCAACGGCGCGAGTGCCAACGAGGGGTCGCCGGTGCGTCCGGTGACCACAATTTGCGCGCCGGCCCGGAGAGCCTCGACGATGGGTTTGGCGGAGAGATAGGCATTGGCCGACACGATGTCGCCGCCGCCCATATTGAGGCCGGCATCGGCTTCATAGACTTCATGCGTGGTGATATCGAGGCGCTCGCGCACGTCGTCGCCATGGACGACGCCGATGCGCAGATCGGGCAATCCCAGGCGGCGCGCCAGCGCCGCAATCACACGCGCTGCACCCGGCGGGTTGGCGGCACCGAAATTGCCAATGATGGGAATGCCGTGCGCCACACAGCGCGCCAGCACCGGCTCGAGCAGGCGCTCCAACATCGGCTCGTAGCCACGCGTGGGGTCGCGGCGCTTTTCCAGTTGCGCGAGCGCCACGGTGCGCTCACCCAGGGTCTCGAAAAACAAGGCCGATGGGCCGCCCAGTTCAATCAGCGTGTCGACCACCGGCGCGGCAGCGTCGACGCGGTCTCCGGAAAAGCCGGCGGCGTTGCCGACGCGAAAAATGTCGTTCATGAACGGGTATCGTTGTAAGCGCGCATGGTTGCCGCATTCTAGCGGTGGAATCCGCCTGGCCGCGGAGCGCCTAAACTGTCGATCCTTGGACCGACCTCAGAATCAGAGCTACCTGCCATGCCCGAACTTTTTCTGCACTACCTGAACCATCCTGACGTTCAGACCCTGGCCATGACCGATGCCGAGATCGTCGGCGCGGTCGAGCAGGCCCTGATCGCGCAGGCGCGCAGCGAGACCACGATTGAACCGCGCATGCACCTCACGCCGGAGAAGGACTATCCGGGCCACTTCAATGTGCTGCGCGGCTACATTCGTCCGCTCGGTGTGGCGGGTGTCAAAGTGGTGGGCGACTACTACCGCAACTACGAAGTCGGCCTGCCGTCCGAGTTGGCAGTACTCAACCTGTTCGACCCCAAGACCGGGGCGCCGGTGGCGATCATTGACGCATCCGACATCACCGACATGCGTACCGGTGCCGTCACCGCGTTAGGTGCACGTCATCTGGCGCGCAAGGATTCGAAAGTGCTGGGTCACATTGGTGCGCGTGGCACCGCGTACTGGAACGTGCGCCTGCTCGATTCCTTGTTTCATTTCGACGAAATCCGTGTGCACTCACGCCGCCCTGAGAGCCGCAACGCGTTCGGCGAAAAGCTGGCGCGGGACCTGGGCAAGAAAATCATCGTCACGGAGGATTGGGAATCCTGCGTGCGCGGCGCCGATATTGTGGTTGAGGCGTCGCGCCTCGAAAAGCCCGCGCCGATGTTGAAGACAGAATGGATCAAGCGGGGTGCTTGCGTGATTCCCTACGGCACCATGAGCGCAGTTGAACTTTCGCTCACCGGCATTATGGACAAAATGGTGATGGATGATTGGGGACAGGCCCGTTCAGGTCCCTATGGTGCCCTGCGTGCGCATGTCGACGCCGGTCTATTGTCCGAGGCGACCCTGCATGCCGAGCTCGGTCAGATCGTTGCGGGCATGAAGCCGGGGCGCGAAAGCGATGCCGAGACCAATCTGTTTTGGCATCGCGGGCTGTCGCTGTCGGACATTGCGTTGGGGGTGGCAATGCTGGAGAAAGCGCGACGGATGGGACTCGGGCAGCGTCTGCGCTATCGTTGACGTCAACGCACTTCGGGAGTTCAAAATGAGAAAACTGTTCCTTGTACTGACGCTCCTCGCCGTCTCGTTTGGGGCAGCAGCGCAGAGCTACCCCGTCAAGCCAGTGCGCATCATCGTGCCGTTCGCACCGGGTGGCCCGGCCGATGCGCTCGGGCGCGTGCTCGCGCAAGGTCTTTCCGAGATGCTGGGGCAACCGGTGATTGCCGAAAACAGGGCAGGGGCGGCGGGCAACCTCGGCGTCGATCTGGTCGCCAAGGCCGCGCCGGACGGCTATACGCTGGCGGTGGTACCTGCCGGCAATATCGCGGTCAACCCATCGCTGTTTCCGAATCTGCCCTACAAGGCAGCTGATCTGGCTCCGGTGGCGCTGCTGGCGACGGTCGAAAATGCCTTGGTGATCAATGCGGCCGTGCCGGCACAATCACTCAAGGACTTGATCGCGCTTGCGGCGCAAAAACCCGACTCGATGCAGTTTGCCTCACCCGGGGCCGGCAGTCAGGCACATCTGGCCGGCGAATTGCTGGCCCTGTCCGCCAACGTGCGCCTGCTGCATGTGGCGTACAAGGGGACCGGCCCGGCGCTTACTGATCTGTTGGGCGGACAGATCACCATGATGTTCGCGCAACTCTCCTCCGCATTGCCGCATGTGCAAAGTGGCAAGCTGCGTGCGCTCGGCGTTGCGAGTCTGAAGCGTTCGCGTCTTCTGCCCGCCGTACCGACGATTGCAGAGCAGGGTCTGCCGCGGTTTGAGGCGGTGTCCTGGTACGCGTTGATGGCGCCTTCCGGAACTCCGGATGCGGTGATCGCCCGCCTCAACGCCGACGCCGCACGTTTGTTGGCGCGTGCCGAGGTACGTGAGAGGCTCGGCGCGCAGGGTATGGAGTTGTCCGGTGGTACCGCGCAGGAGTTGGCGGCCCTGATTCAGACCGAGTCAGCGCGCTGGGCAGAAGTGATTCGCACACGCAATATCAAGCCGGAGTAGGGCGCGCATCGGGGCGGGTGCAAGGGCGCATTCCCTTTGAGGCGCGCGTGCGAAGAGAGCGGAGAGCCGGCACGCGCCTGTGTTGCTGGCGCGCGGCGGTCCCGCCTGGATCGGTGCACGGTGCAGCGCAGCATATTTGTTATAATTTGCGGGTTGTCTCGGTTTTCCGACCCTCGGCCTGTCGTGCTGTTCTGACCTGGCCCGGTTTACTGGGACATCGGCCGCGCAACTCCCTGTTGCGCATCACACTCTCAAGAGGATTTGACTCATGACCGCCGTCAACACGGCCGAAGTCATTGCCGCGCACCAGCGCGCCAAGGGCGATACCGGCTCTCCGGAAGTACAAGTTGCGCTGCTCACCGCACGCATTAATGGCCTCACGGACCATTTCAAGGCCCACGTAAAGGATCACCATTCCCGTCGTGGCCTGCTCAAGATGGTCAGCAAGCGCCGCAAGTTGCTCGATTATCTGAAGGGCCGCAACGCCGACAGCTATCGCGCGCTGATCGAAAAACTGAGCCTGCGGAAATAAGCTCACTGACCAAATGCCTGCGGTGTTTTACGCAGGCATTTGTGCTTGTGAACAGCGCGATGCTTGTCCCGGTGCCTGCTTTCACCCTGCTGTTGCGCGGTGAGGCAGGCGCGAGTTGGGCGGCGTTCTGCGGGCTCAAGCCGATTTGAAGTCCATTCCCGTTCTCTTTTGCAACCCTCCGCACGGTTCTTGAAACAGCTTCAGGCAATCCGCTCATGGCGCGCGTGCGCATCATCAGCGGATTGATCCGGCGGAAACCTTTTAAGGAAATCACCTTGTTCAACATCCATAAGAAATCGTTCCAGTACGGTCAGCACACGGTCACTCTGGAGACTGGTGAAATTGCCCGTCAGGCCAGCGGTGCCGTGCTGGTGACGATTGACGATACCGTCGTGCTCGCCGCTGTGACCGCAAAAACCAGTGCCAAGGCGGGGCAGGATTTTTTCCCGTTGACCGTTGATTACATGGAAAAAACCTATGCCGCGGGCAAGATTCCCGGCGGCTTTTTCAAACGCGAAGGGCGCCCCAGCGAGAAGGAAACGCTGACCAGCCGCCTGATTGACCGCCCGATTCGCCCGCTGTTTCCCGATGGCTACTACAACGAAGTGCAAGTCGTTTGCACAGTGATGTCGTGCAACCCCGAAGTCGATCCTGATATCGCGGCGCTGCTCGGCGCATCGGCAGCCCTGGCGATTTCAGGTGTCCCATTTGCCGGGCCGATCGGCGCGGCGCGCGTCGGCTATATCGACGGCGAATATGTGCTGAACCCGACTAAATCGCAGTTGCCCAAATCGCGCATGGACTTGGTCGTTGCTGGCACCGAAGCTGCGGTGTTGATGGTGGAATCTGAAGCCGACCAGCTGAGCGAAGAAATCATGCTCGGCGCGGTGGTATTTGGCCATGACCAGATGCAGGCCGCAATCAAAGCGATCAACGAGCTGGTCGAAGTCGCAGGCAAGCCCGAGTGGGACTGGAAGGCACCAGCCAAGGATGAGGCACTGATCGCACGCATCTCCGCGCTCGCCGAAGCCGATCTGCGCGCTGCATTCCAGTTGAAACAAAAGCAGGCGCGCTCGCAAACCATCGACAAGATCTGGGAGCACGTGTTTACCGAACTCAAAGTCGGCCAAGAAGGCGGCCCCAATTCGCAGACGGTCAAGGATCTGTGCTTTGCGCTAGAGTCGAAGATCGTGCGCACGCAAATTCTCGAAGGCGAACCACGCATCGACGGGCGCGATACCCGCACCGTGCGCCCGATCAGCATTCGCAACAGCGTGCTGCCGCGTACCCACGGCTCTACCCTGTTTACCCGTGGCGAGACGCAAGCCCTGGTGGTCGCCACGCTGGGCACCGCGCGCGACGAACAGCGAATTGACGCGCTGATGGGCGAGTACACCGACCGTTTCATGCTCCACTACAACATGCCTCCCTATGCGACCGGTGAAACCGGCCGCGTCGGAACGCCCAAGCGTCGCGAGATTGGGCATGGACGCCTTGCCAAGCGTGCGCTGATCGCGGTGCTGCCGAAGCCGGAAGACTTTGCCTACAGCGTGCGTGTGGTCTCGGAAATCACCGAGTCCAACGGTTCCTCGTCGATGGCCTCCGTCTGTGGCGGTTGCCTGGCGATGATGGATGCCGGCGTGCCGCTCAAAGCGCATGTGGCGGGCATCGCCATGGGCCTGATCAAGGAAGGCAACAAATTTGCCGTGCTCACCGACATCCTCGGTGACGAAGATCACTTGGGCGACATGGACTTCAAGGTGGCGGGTTCCGACACTGGCATTACCGCGTTGCAGATGGACATCAAGATCCAGGGCATCACCAAGGAGATCATGAAAGTCGCGCTGGAGCAGGCCCAGGAAGCGCGTCTGCACATCCTGGCGCAGATGAAGCAGTCGATGGGCGAGTCGCGCACCGGCTTGTCTGATTTCGCACCGCGCATGATCACCATGAAGATCAATCCGGAAAAAATCCGCGATGTGATCGGCAAGGGCGGCGCGGTGATTCGCGCACTCACCGAAGAGACCGGTGCCACCATCGACATCAAGGACGACGGTTCGGTCACGATTGCCAGCGTCTCGGCCGAAGCCGGACGTGCAGCGCAATTGCGTATCGAGCAGATCACCGCTGACGTGGAAGTTGGTAAAACTTACGAAGGCCCGGTCACGCGCCTGCTCGACTTTGGCGCGCTGGTGCAGGTTCTGCCAGGTCGTGAGGGCCTGTTGCATATTTCGCAAATTGCCAACGAGCGTGTCAACGCGGTCGCCGATTACCTCAAGGAAGGCCAGGTCGTGCGCGTCAAAGTGCTTGAAATGGACGACAAGGGCCGTATGCGCCTGTCGATGAAAGCACTGCTCAGCGAAACCAAACCGGCTGACGCTGCTCCAGCTGCCTGATGGCGGGGGCAGGTTTGCATCTGACAAACAACAGTGCAATGCAGCGAGGTAAGCATTGCTCAGTGGGCGTGAAAACGCTACAATTTCAACTTCTCGGGGTGTAGCGTAGCCTGGTAGCGCGCCTGGTTTGGGACCAGGATGTCGGGAGTTCAAATCTCTCCACCCCGACCACGTATTGGCTTCACAGCGTCAAATGCAGGTTTTCAAAGCGGTTTTATTGCCCGGCAGTGTGCTGCCCGTAGCTCAGGTGGATAGAGCATCGGCCTTCTAAGCCGAGGGTCACAGGTTCGACTCCTGTCGGGCAGGCCAGTTTCACGCAGTGCCGTTTTCCGGTGGTGGCTGTAGCTCAGCGGTAGAGTCCCGGATTGTGATTCCGGTTGTCGTGGGTTCGAACCCCATCAGCCACCCCATTCAACCTCAAAACGCCGGTGTCAACGCGCCGGCGTGTTTTTCTTCATGACACACTCGCGCCGCAAGCTCGTCGCCGGCAACTGGAAGATGAATGGCAGTTTGTCTGCCAATCGTGAGTTGATGGGCGGCATCAAGGCGGGCCTTGGCGAGTTCAAGGGCGCGGACGTCGTGGTTTGCGTACCCTCGGTGTACATCCCGCAGGTCGTCGAACTCGGGACGGGCACGGCGATTGCAGTTGGCGCCCAAACAGTCAGTGAACATGCCAGTGGCGCTTACACCGGCGAATTGTCCGTTGGCATGCTCAAAGAGCTCGGTTGCACGTACGTGATCGTCGGGCATTCCGAGCGACGTGCCTTGTTCGGCGAAACCAACTCGCAGATTGCCGCAAAGTGTGCGGCAGTGTTGGGCGCCGGTCTGCTCCCTGTGCTTTGTGTCGGTGAGACGCTCGCCGAGCGCGAATCGGGTACCACTGAAGCCGTGGTTGCCGCGCAACTCGATGCAGTGCTTGATCCGATCGGCGCGGCAGCGCTGGCCCGCGGGATCGTTGCCTACGAGCCGGTGTGGGCCATCGGCACAGGCAAGACTGCGACGCCCGAGCAGGCGCAAGCGGTGCACGCATTCATTCGCACGCGCGTCTCAACCCGCGATGCGGGCGTGGCTGCGCAATTGAGAATTTTATATGGCGGCAGCGTCAAGGCGGGCAATGCCAGGAC
>JANLTL010000541.1:0-15363 GCA_031362905.1 Burkholderiales bacterium
CAACTGCCTAAAACCGTTGGTGGGAGCGCTTCTTCAGCCTTCAGCCTTGTAGCAGCAGTTTGGCCAGTTCCTGCGGCGCGCTCACCATCGCATCGTGCCCGGTCTCGATCGTGAGGTACTTCCACCCGGCATCGGCCTTGACGCGGCCCTTGGTGCCGTTGAAATCCGAATAGAACGGCTTGATGCAGTCGATGTAGGTGCGCGGCAGAAGCTTGATACCACGCCCTGCGGCGAGGTTGGGCAGGCGTTGCGTCGAGAGGTAGCAGCCATACGGATGCGGGCGCAGGCGCCGTTGTACCCAGGCGATGTCGGCCGGGTCGGTGAGGCCGAAGGCGGCCGCGTCGGGCGGGGGAATCGTGAGGCCGCCGGAATCCTGCGCGGCCTTGTTGCGTGCCGCGATCTGCTCGGGCTTGTTGGAGGAGAACCAGCCGTCGCCGTCGTTCGGTACCGAGCCGTCGAGGTAGACCAGGCGGCCGATGCGGCCCGAGCCGTCGAGGCGGTCCGCCGCCCAGGTGATGATCGGGCAGCCGTAGGAATGGCCGACCAGCACCACGTCCGTGAGTTCATAGGTTTCGAGGTGGCTCACCACGTCTTCGACGTGGGTGTCGAGGGTGATCTGTTTCGAGGCCAGGTGGGCGTGCTCGCCCATGCCGGCCAGCGTGGGCGTGTGGACTTCGTGGCCGGCCGCGCGCAGCAGGGGGGCGACGCGGCTCCAGCACCAGCCGCCATGCCAGGCGCCGTGGATCAATACAAACGTGCTCATGGGGGTTTCCCTTCGAGAAAGAGTTGGGTGGTGGCGGTGACGGTGGCTTCCAGGCCGGGCTGGAGGCAGTCAATGCGGGTCAGATCTTGCATGCTGCGCAGCCAGGTCAGTTGTCGCTTGGCCAGTTGCCGGGTGGCGGCGAGGCCCTGGTCGCGCAGTGCGTCGTGGTCGATTGTGCCATCGAGGAACATCCAGGCCTGCCGGTAGCCGACGCAGCGCATTGACGGATGGTCTGGCGTCAGGCGCGGATACTGGCGGCGCAGGGCCTTGACTTCATCGAGCAGACCGCGTGCGAGCATGGCGTCGAAGCGCTGCGCGATGCGCTGGTGCAGTACTGCGCGATCGGAGGGTTCGAGGGAGAACGTGAGCAGGTCGAAGGGGAGGGCTTCGGGTGCGCGTGTGGCGTGGCTCAGCAGCGCCGACATCGGCTGGCCGGTGATGCGATGGATTTCGAGTGCGCGCGAGATGCGTTGTGAATCGTTGGGTGCCAGGCGCTGCGCGGTTTTGGGGTCTACGTTGGCGAGTTCGGCGTGCAGGGCGGGCCAGCCTTTTGCATAGGCGGCTTGTTCGATTTCGGCGCGAATTGCCTCATCGGCCTGCGGCAGGTCATCGAGCCGCTCGCGCAGGGCCTTGAAATACAGCATGGTGCCACCGGCGAGGATGGGCAGTTTGCCGCGCGCGTGGATGTCGGCGATCAGCCGCAACGCGTCTGCGCGAAAGCACGCAGCCGAATAGCTCTCTACCGGATCGATGAGGTCGATCAGATGATGCGCGATCCCTTGCCGCTCGTCCATCGAGGGTTTGGCGGTGCCGATGTCCATGCCGCGATACACCTGCGCCGAATCGACGCTGATGATCTCGCCGTTGAAGCGCTGCGCCAGTGCAACGCCTAAGCCGGTCTTGCCCGAGGCAGTCGGGCCGAGCAGGGCGAGGGCGCGCGGAAGGCCTTGACGAGTCACGCTCTGATCAATCCGCATCACCCCTTGACGGTATGCACGAGGTAGTTGACATCGGTGTTCGGCGCCAGCCAGTAATGCCCGCTGAGCGGGTTGTAATGCATGCCCATGAAGTCTTGCGCGGTCAGACCTGCCTCGCGCGCAAAGCGTGCCAGTTCTGACGGCTTGATGAACTTCAGGTAGTCGTGGGTCCCGCGTGGCAGCAGCTTGAGGATGTACTCCGCGCCGACTACTGCGAACAGATACGACTTCGGGTTGCGGTTGAGGGTCGAGAAAAACACGTGACCACCGGGTTTGACCAAGGTGGCGCAGGCTTGCACAATCGATGCCGGCACCGGCACGTGCTCGAGCATTTCCATGCAGGTGATGACGTCGTAGCTGCCGGGCTCACGCAGGGCGAGGTCTTCGGCGCTGACGCATTCGTAATCGACCTTCGCACCCGACTCAAGCTTGTGCAGGTTGGCGACCTGGAGCGATTTTTCGGCGAGATCAATGCCGGTGACGCTGGCGCCCTTGGCGGCCATGGCTTCGGTGAGGATGCCACCGCCGCAGCCGACGTCGAGCACGCGTTTGCCGGCGAGCGCAGTGCGGGCCTCGATCCAGCCAAGACGGAGCGGATTGATCTCGTGCAGGGGTTTGAATTCCGAAGTCGGATCCCACCATTTGGCGGCGAGTGCAGAAAACTTGGCGAGCTCGGCCGCATCGACGTTGGGTGCGGTGGACGCAGGCGATGCAGGCGATGCAGGCGATGCGGCGGAGCTAGCGGCGGTCATGGTGAAGTCCCGTCTACTTGCGTTGAATGCATTCGAGATACGCGGCCCCATCCGGTGGCGCGTTGTCGCGCTGCGCCTTCCAGACAGTCTCCCCGAGACATTCGAGCACATCGTGCGCGGCATCGTGCAGCGAGCCGTGCTTCTTGGCGAGGCGCTCGTACTGGGCGCGGATGCCGGGTGGCTGGTCGATCGAGATCTGCTCGGTCACCGACAGGTGCAGCGACAGATGCAAAAACGGATTGACCTCGCCGAACTCGGGCAGGAAATCCTTGCCGCGATATTTGTCGGGCGCGGCGAGCAGGGGGTGATATTCGGGGTGTTCGAGCACCCAGTCGAGCGCTTGCGTTTCGAGCGCCGTCATGATTTCTTTGGCGTCGTATTTTTTCCAGACGCCGAAGAAAAAGTCGCGCACTTCGTCGCGC
This sequence comes from Burkholderiales bacterium, assembly GCA_031362905.1. Classification (GTDB taxonomy): domain Bacteria; phylum Pseudomonadota; class Gammaproteobacteria; order Burkholderiales; family JAEUOS01; genus CANJDH01. The sequence goes on from JANLTL010000541.1 coordinate 2,915, forward strand.
GAAGGCGTGAACATGGTCAGTCTGCCTTGGCCGGTTTGCGCTTGGCCATCGGCTTGCGCGCCTTGGTGGGAGCGGGTTTCCGCGATGATGCCTTGGAAACCGTTGGTGCATGAGTCTTTGCAGGCAGCACGGGTTTGTGGGCGAGCGGGTCGGGCGTCTTGCCCCTGAACTCGCACAGGTCCGAGATCATGCAATTGGGGCAATCGGGCTTTTGCGCCTTGCACACATAGCGGCCATGCAGGATCAGCCAGTGGTGCGCCTGCATCATGAATTCATCAGGCACAAACTTGATCAATCCGCGCTCGACGATTTCGACTGTCTTGCCGGGCGCGATGCCGGTGCGATTGGCAACGCGGAAGTTGTGCGTGTCCACCGCAATGGTGGGCTGGCCGAAGGCGACGTTGAGCACCACATTGGCAGTCTTGCGGCCGACGCCCGGCAGCGCTTCGAGCGCTTCGCGCGTGCCGGGCACTTCACCGCCGTGGTGTTCGATCAGCAGACGGCAAGTGGCGATCACATTTTTCGCCTTGGCCTTGTAGAGGCCGATGGTGGCGATGTAGGGGATCAGCCCCGCTTCACCGAGCGCGAGGATGGCAGCGGGCGTGTTGGCGACGGGATAAAGCTTGCGCGTGGCGGCGTTGACGCCCTTGTCGGTGGCCTGCGCCGAGAGGATCACGGCGACCAGCAGCTCAAAGGTGGAGGCGTAGGTGAGATCACTTTTGGGGTGCGGCGCTGCCTCACGCCAGCGGCGGAAAATCTCGAAGCGCTTGTGCGGATTCACAGGCTGCTCCGGCGCTTGTGCTTGAGCTGTTCGCGGCGCGCATCGGCCTCGGCCATCTGCCGCTTGACATCGTCTGAGGCGGGTACCGTGTTCTTCGGTTGTGCTTCGCGCTGCAGGCGTGCGCGCTCAATGGCGGCAGCGATGATGGCCTTTTTCCTGGCTGCGGCTTCTGCGGCAGCGACAGCCGCTGTAACACCCGCTGTGCCACGCGCGCTGTCATTTGGATCGCCACCCGCGGCGTGCGTACTCGATGTTGTTCTGGCCGCGAGCTTGGCGATGCGTTCGCTCTTGTCGCGTTCCAGCCGTGCGTTGCGTGTGGTGTAGCGCGAGCGCGCGAGCGCGGCATCGGCCTCGTCCCAGATGTGTTCCGGAGTGGCCTTCACCATCGTGATGCAATCGACCGGGCACGGTGCGATGCACAGTTCGCAACCGGTACACCAGCTGTTCAAGACTGTGTGCATCTGTTTGGCCGCGCCGATGATCGCATCGACCGGACAAGCCTGGATGCACAGGGTGCAGCCGATGCACAGGTCTTCGTCGATCAGTGCGAGTTCGAGCGGCTTTTCAACGCCGTTGCTTGGGTTGAGCGCTTTGGGCAGGGTCTTGAGCAGATCCGCCAGCTTGATGATGCCTGCTGCGCCGCCAGGTGGACACTGGTTGATGTCGGCTTCGCCCTTGGCGATGGCCTCGGCATACGGCTTGCACCCCTGATAGCCGCAACGCGTGCATTGCGTCTGCGGCAGCAGCGCATCGATGCGGTCAGCGAGCGTGAGGTCTGGGGTGGCCATGGTGAGTGCGCGTGACTTCCGGATGACGTGCGCGTCACCGGCTTGAGACGTGCGCGAGTCAGACGAAGATTATCGCATTGGTGCATCGCACAATTCGTGGCATAGTACGCCTTGCAACGGGCCGTAGAGCCGCAGGTCAGACTGCATGCCATCACTAAAATTGCGCAGGGAAATGTCATGAACGCCAAAGACGCGTCGCCGGCCACGCTCAAAGAGCCGGCCAAGCCTTCAGCCAAAAAATCTCGCGTCGTCAAGCGCGATCCAGAGCGCACCCGCGCCAAGATTCTTGAAGCGGCAACGGACGAATTCACCAAGCATGGCCTGGGTGGCGCGCGCGTCGACCGCATCGCCAAGCGTGCCGGCACCAACGAGCGCATGCTGTACTACTACTTCGTCTCGAAAGATCAACTGTTTCTCACGGTACTGGAGAACGTTTACATCAGGCTTGCCGAAGCCGAGAAGGCGCTCGACCTTGGCCACCTCGACCCGGTCGAAGCGGTGTGCAAGCTGGTCGAGTTCATCTGGAATTACTACATCGCGCATCCGGAATTCATCAGCCTGATCAACAGCGAGAACCTGCACGAAGCCAAGTTCCTGAAAAAGTCACGCAAGCTCGCGCAACTGGTGTCGCCGGTGCAGGACAACATTCGCGAGATCTTGCAGCGCGGCCAGGAGTCGGGTGTATTCCGCGGCGGCATCGACCCGGCCGAGGTCTACATCACCCTGGTCGCGCTCAATTATTACTACCTGTCGAACCGGCACACGCTCTCGACCGTGCTGGCACGGGACCTGATGAGCCCGGTGGCGCAAGAGAGCCACCTGCGCCACGCCACCGAGGTGGTGCTCAATTACCTGCTCAAGCCGCGCACCTGAGTCTGGAGCGCAGGAGCAGGCGCTGAAGCGCGGACCCCGCTACGCATTTGCGCGGGTGCTTGCAGCACTGTTCAAGCGCGGCCAGGGAGGGCACCGGCGCTGCGGCAATTCGCATTGAGTGGGCACGGCATTTCATGCTATGGTTTGCCGTTCCGGGAATGACATTGGCATGAAAGGAGGCATGATGGCCCAAGGCAACTCTGTCGTCCGCGCTGCAGTGGCTGCGTCCGCCGCCGCGCTGGTGCTGGTTTCGGCGCACGCCACTGCTGCAGATCCGGGGGTGACGTCCCAGAAAATCCTGATCGGCCAGTCGGCACCGCTGTCGGGCAACAACAAGGATTTGGGCAACGAGATACGCGTCGGAGCGCTGGCCGCGTTCACGCAGGTCAACAAGGCCGGCGGCGTGGGCGGGCGCCAAATTGAGTTGACCACCCTCGATGATGTCAACGACATTGCCAAGGCGACGGCCAACACCGAGAAGCTGATCAAGGAGGGCCAGGTGTTCGCGCTCTATGGCTACGCCAGCGCGACGCTGGGGCGCAAGCCGCTGGAGATCGCTGCAGCTGAAGGCGTGCCATTTTTATTCCCGTTCACGGGCGCACGCGTGATGCGCGGCTATAACAAATCATTGTTCAACTTGCGCGCGGGTTATGCCGAAGAAGCGGCCAAGATCATCGACCACTTCAAGCCGCTGGGCATCAGCACGTTTGGCATCCTGTATCACGAGGATGCGGTCGGCAAGGAAAACCTCGACGTAGTGCAAAAGGGGCTGGAGGCTGGTGGCGGCAAGGTGATTGCCACTGCCGGCGTGTCGCGCAAGGGCGGCGATGCCGCACCCAAGGCGGCGGGCATGGTCAAGGCTGATCCGCAGGCGATTGTGGTTACCGGCTTGTATGGTCCGTCTTCCGAATTCATCAAGGCGGCGAAGGTTGCGGGTTATGGCGCGCCGATCATTGCGCTGTCCTTTGTCGGCGGCACGCAGTTTGTCAACGCGCTCGGCAAGGACAAGGCTGGCGTGGTGATTTCGCAGGTGGTGCCGTTCCCCTGGGACAACAAGCTGCCGGTGGTTCGCGAATACCGCAAGGCACTGGCCGAGGTGGATCCCAAGGCGGAGCCCTCGTTCACCACCTTTGAGGCTTACCTCGCTGGCAGGGCGATCATCGAGGCGCTCAGGAAAAGCGGCAAGGAGCCCTCTCGTACCGCATTCATGGCGGCGCTCGATGCGACCAGTTTGCTTGACTTTGGTGGCTTCACCGTGGGCTTCAAGCCCAATGACCGCAACGGCTCGAAGTTTGTCGACCTCACCGTGGTGAGCGCCGACGGCAAAATGCGGCACTGAGGTGCAGCAGAGCGCCAGGCGCCGCTGGCGCCGTGGCGCATCCCAGCACCCCAGCATCCCAGCATCCCAGCATCCCAGCATCAGGTCTATCCGCGCGCGGCCAAGGTAGCGGCGCGCACCCCGGCATAGTTCGCTTCCTCAAACAGCGACATGCCCGAGAGATCGGAATGCGCGAACACCAGCGAGCCGTCCAGAGCAGCAAGCGCCGCACGCGCGGGCGCCGCGAGAAAACCCGGTGAGGGCTGCGGCATGGCATGGCCCCAGCGCCACAGTTCAATGCGCTCCAGACTCTTCGTGATGTTCGGATGCGGCCGCTGCAAATCGAGCAGGATGGCCTTGATCCACTCCGACCACGGCGTGTCCATCAATCGCTTGCGCGCGACGGCCGGTGGCTCACCGCTGTGCGGCCAGTAGTAGGTGAGTACCGTCGGTCCGGGGCGGGTGCGGATGGTCTGGTGGGTGGCGACGATGTAGCCCAGGGCATTGCTGTTGTAGAGCACGTTGTCCCACGCCAGTGGCGCCGGGCCGCTGTCGGCCGGCGGCGCACGCAGATGCAGATTGGCCACCAGCCACGGCACCATCTCGATGCTCTCGACCGATGCGCGAAACAGCGCCGGCGCGTTCTCCCATACGTGTGCCAGCACGAACGACGGCGCGGCCCACAGCACGCGTTTGGCTTTGTAGCGCACGCTGCGGTTTTCCTTCGCGAAGTAAATGTCGATTTCCGCAAAGCCCTTGCCCGTGACCAGCTTGGTACACATGGCGTTCCGCGTGATGGCCGCTGGAACCCGCTCCTGGAGCCATTCTCCGGTACTGCGCGTAAGAAAACCGTTGCCCTCGGGCCAGGTCAATACCGCATGCGGGTCGGCATTCTGCGCGCGTCCTTCGCGGCTGGCGAAGTAATGCAGCCCGGCCCACGCCGAGGTATCGCGCGACAGGCTGCCGTAATCGTCGCGGCAACCGTAATCAACATACCAATGCAGCGCCGGGGAGTCAAAACCATTGGCCACCAGCCAGCGCCGCATGTCGGTGGCGTCGAGCGAAGCGGTGCGCAGATCGCGGCTGGCCAGCAGGCTTGGGATGGCAAACGCTTTCTTGCCGAACAGGTCGCGCGTCTGCTTGAAGCGCTCGATCGTGTCTTCAAAGCGTTTGATCTGTTCGACCTCCTTGGGCGCGACCATGCGCGGCAGCAGCCCTTCCTGCCACAGCCCATTGCGAAACAGGCGGTCTTGCGGGCCATGCACGATGGCGCGCTCGTCGTAAAGCGGCGTGTCGCTGTCGATGCCGCTCTTCAATACGCCGAGGTCGGCCAGCAGTTGGCGCACATGCACCGACTCTTTGGTCGGCAGCGGCAGGTAGTGCGCGCCCCACGGGTAAGGCGTGACCGTGCTCTGGCCAGCGCGTGAATTGCCACCGAGCGCATCTTCGAGCTCAAACAGTTTGAACTCCTTGACGCCGCGCTTGGCCAGATGCCACGCGGCCGAGAGACCGGCGACCCCGCCGCCGATGATGGCAATATCAAGATTGCGGGTTTCGCTGGGCGCCGGAAAATCATTGGTGCGCAGGCGGTGCCCGAGCGCCATGGAGGGCCCGAGGACTTCGCCCTTGAATTCGGGGGCGCCGTTCCTGAAATCACACGCGGCGAAGGCCGGTGCCGAAAGGGCGGTAAGAAAGTGACGACGATCCATGTTGGGATGGCTTTGGCGGCGCTTAACGCATCACGCGCCGCCACTCCTCTTCAAAGTAGCGCACCAGGATCTGGTTGTTCAGACGGTTGACCTCCACCGGCACGCGTGACATGTCGGGCGGAAAGGCGAACATGGTCTTGAGCGAGGCGCCATCAAATGAGCGCGGCGCGACCGGAAACGTCACCGGCGGTGCAAACTCGCCACGCCCCGCGATGATGTAGCCCCACTCGCCAAACGAGGGCACATAGGCGTGATAGGGCGCGGTGCGCAAGCCCGCATCTTCGAGTGTGGCGACGATGCACCAGAAGGATTTGCGCGCGTAATAAGGCGAGGTGGCCTGGATCACCGCGAGGCCCGTCGCCGACAAATGCTTCTCGAGCAAGCGGTAAAACGCCGACGAGTAGAGCTTGCCGAGCGAAAAATTGGACGGGTCGGGAAAGTCGATCAGGATCAGATCGAACATGTCGGGGTTTTGCTCCAGCCACACCAATGCATCTTGATTGATCACCTTGACCTTGGCCGAAGACAGCGCATTCTGGTTGAGCGCCGTAAGCATGGGCGCTTTGGCAAACAGATTGGTCATGTTGCGGTCGAGATCCACCAGTGTGATCGATTCGATCTGCGGGTAGCGCAGCACCTCACGCGCAGCGAGGCCATCGCCGCCGCCGAGGATCAGCACGCGTTTGGCGCCGGGCAGGGTGGCGAGCGCCGGGTGCACTAGGGCATCGTGATAGCGGTATTCGTCGCGTGAGGAGAACTGCAGGTTGCCATTGAGATGCAGGCGCAGGTCGTCGCGCCAGCGCGTGACCACGATGCGCTGATAGGGCGTGGACTCGGCATAGATGATCTGGTCGGCGTAGATACTTTCTTCGGCCAGCGCCGTGAGTTTGTCGGCGAACACGAAGCCGCCAAACAACAGCACCAGCGCAATGCCGCCTTGCCAGCGCAGGAAGGACGCCGCACGCGGCGGCAGGGTGGCGGAGACGCGTTGCTCCTGCGGGCCGCCCGCGATGCCTGGCGCATCCTGGTGCGCACCAAACAGCTTGATCGCCCAGAACGCGACCAGCACATTAAACACACCGAACATCATCGCCGTGCGCATCAGGCCCAGGTGCGGCGCCAGCAGCAGCGGGAACGCCACCGACACCGCGAGCGCGCCGAGGTAGTCGAAGGTGAGCACCTGCGACACCACTTCCTTGAACGCCAGCTCGCGCCGCAGGATGCGCATGATCAGCGGAATTTCCAGCCCGACCAGCATGCCGGTGATGAACACCAGGCTGTACAACACGAAGCGGAACGGCCCGGCCAGATGGGCGAACACCAGAAACAGGATCAGCGCCGAGAAGCCGCCAATTACGCCGACTAGGATTTCGATCTGAATGAAGCGGATCGCGAGGCCGCGCTCAATGTAGCGCGACAGCCACGAGCCGACGCCCATTGCAAACAGATAGGTGCCGATCACGGTCGAGAATTGGGTGACCGAGTCGCCCAGCACATAGCTCGACAGCGCCGCTGCGATCAGCTCATAGGCGAGCCCGCAGGACGCGACAACGAAGACGGAAAAAAGGAGTGCGTGGCGCAACCGAGGCTCAGTGCGGCAGCCGGCGCGAAGGCGCTGCGCGGGCTGTGCCGGCAGGCGGCGCGGCGCCGGGGGTGGCACGTGGTACGGCGCGAAGTGCGGCGCGCCTTGCTGCGTGCGGTGCGCAAGGCAGCACAGCGCCGCCGGAACGGGTGCGCATCAATGAATCGCGGCGGCCACGATGATGGCAATGCCCAGGCACATCGCGGCGACGATGGTGGCCAGCGCCTGGTTGCGCTTCTCGACGATTTCTTTCCACAGGTCGTAGGGGGTGATCTTGTCGATGATGATGAACGAGATCCAGAAAATCATCACGCCGATCAGCGAAAACACCAGGGAGTTGACGAGGAATTTCGGGTTGATGAGTTCCATGATGGAGTGCCCTTTCAGATGGTGAATCGGGGATGCTGCGGTGCTGCGAAAAAGTGTGGGGTGAAGTGCCGGGGAGGTGCTGGCGTGGCTGGCGCTATTTGTGGGACATGGTGCTGGAACGGCCCGATCCGGTTCCGCCGCTGCCGCCACTACCTGCACCGGACGCCAATTGCTGCGTGCCGCGGCTGCCGGTCAGGGTCATGCCGTTGTGCTGGGCATAGGTGAAGAAGCTCAATGCTGCGGCACCTACGATCAGGTAGAACTTGTGCATGGCTGCTCCTCAGTCGTCATCGTCATCATCGCCGCTGCTGCGCGGGTGGTCGCTGTCGGCCCAGCGCTTGGTCTCGAATGCTTTCGCGCGCCACCAGCCCCACAGCGGGATCAGCAGCAGCAGTATCTGCAGCAGCAGCCAATTAAGCCACGATGCGTGGCCGCGTTCGAGCCGCAGATTGGCCCCGACGCTGCCGCGCGCGTTCTGGTCGGTCTCCCCTTCGATCTGCAATTGATAGGTGCCGGCCGGGACGCCGGCGAACATTACGTCGCCAGTGCGCGAGCCCTCGCTCCATGACTCGCCGTCTTCGTAGCCTGAGTAATGCTCGACCTGTTGCTCGGCGCGCCACACCTTGCCGCTGGCCGGTTCGACCAGCGTGTAGTGGAATCCCGCCCAGGTGTTCTCGACGCTGGTGGAATTTTGCAGCACTAGCGGGCCGTTGCCCTTGATGACAAACGGTTCAGTGGTTTTGGCCGATTCGATGCGCGGCGTAACAACAAAGGAATCCTTGAACACGGTGGCAGTGGTGAGCGCGAACCACAACTGCAAGGCGAAACCGAGCACTGCAAACAGGGCGAAGCGCTTCCACAGCACCGCGTTAGCCGCAATATGCGGCGAGGGCTGGTTGGGCGCGATGCCTCTGGGTTCTGGCAGGGGCATCTTGAGCTTGAAGGCCTGCTGCACCTCGGCGGGTGTGACGTAGTCGCCCAGCGACCAGCTCACTTCGTTCGTGGTTTTCTCGCGGCTGAGCAGTTGCGGCGGGGCGATGTAGTCATCGACTTCCACCATGTCGCCGGTCTGCACCTTCCAGTAAAACTCGCCCAGCACATGCTGCACTTCGGCAAGGTAGTGCTGGAAGTGATCGAAGCTCGCGCCCTTGCTGTAGGCAGACAGACCCAGCACCTTGGGCGCGCGGCCGGTGTTGCAGGTGAGTGACCAGTGGCCATCGCTTTCAGAGAGCCAGGCGTAACCGCATTGCAGGTTGAAGAGCAGATATTCGCTCCACGAAAACCCCGCGTCGGAAGCGCGGCGCATGTGGCCGATCACTTCCCACTCAATCGCACTGAATTCCTTGCCGCCGAATTTTTCGCCGCCGAACTTCTCCGCGGCAAACTTGCCTTTGGCCCCCAGCGGCACGCGCAGCGGGTAGGACATCGCCTCCTGCGCCTTCTTGACCAGCTGCACCTTGTTGTCAGTGGTGTCGAGCACGGCACCACAGGAAGCGCAGCCATAGGTCTGGATCTTGCCGCTCGACAGCGTGAAGGGCGCGGCGCAACTCGGGCAGTTAAACGCTTCGGCCTTGTGCTTGGGTGCCAGCACATCGGGCGCATCGCGCGGGTCGCGCAGGTGCGCAAGTTTGAGATCGCGCGCGCGCACCGGTTCGCCCACGTAGACGCGCGTGATGCCTTCTTCCGTGTCACTGTAGTCGATGGTGGCGAACTCGCCGTCCAGTGCCAGATCCACCACCGGGGCTGCGTATCCCGGGCCCACCTTGAATGGCAATTCGCCTTGTCCGGCGATGCAGGTCGACGACTCCAGATTGGTGACGGTGTAATAGCGCCCGCCCAAGTCAATCTTGTCCTCAACCTTGATTGCATTGAACGGTGGCGGCGCGAGCGCAAACTGCTTCTCGAACGTGACGTAGAACTCGCCGGCCGCTTCGCCGAGCCAGCCGGTCTTCATGTCGTCAAACATGATGTGCCACTCGTTCCACAGGCCGGCTGCGTACTTCAGTTGAATGCGGCCGATCACGCCGAAATGCACACCCTTGTAGACCCCCTCGGCGCCAATCTGGATCAGCGTTGGGTCGTCCTGCAATTCGGCCATCTTGCCGATGTGCTCAAGCGCCTCGCCGTGGCGCATCAAGGTCGATGTGCAGTACTCGCACACCGCGAGCACCGACGCCGCAGCGTGAAACTTCACCTGCGCACCGCATTGCGGGCAGTTGGCGAGTTTCATGAAATAAAGGGGTCAGACCCCTTTAATGGAATAAAAGAAGCAATAAAAGGGGTCAGACCCCTTTTATTGCGCTGGTTCAGTGTTGCGAGGCTCACGGGTGATCCCGTCCCGGTGAGAAATCAAAAGAAAAGGGGTCAGACCCCATTTATTGCCATTTATTGGATTGATTGAATTGAATGCATGGGTTGGCGCGCTGTGACGGCGCGATCAGCCAAGCTTGGCGAGCAACTCGGCCTTCTTGGTATCGAACTCTGCTTGGGACAAAATACCTTTGCCGACCAAGCCGTGGAGCTTTTCCAGTGTGGCGGTGATGTCATCCACGCTGGGGGCGTTAGCGCTTGCACTATTGGCCTGCGCACCGCTCCCACCAACGCTTGCAGCGCCTCCACCTTGAAGAGCCGCACCCGGAGCCGCTCCTGGCGTGCCTCCCATTCCAGCGGGTTGCTGATTGCCCATCATGCCGCCGAGCATGGCGCCGGCCATCTGATTGCCGATGCCGACGCCTGCCGCCAGCTGCGCGCCCATCGCCGCAATGCCGCCGCCTTCATTCGCGGCAGCGATCGGGATCGCATTGGCGGTCTGATACTGCGTGTATTTGTTCATGTCGCCGATCATGTTCATGCCGATGCGCGTGTCGAGCATCTTCTGAATTTCTTCGGGCAGCGAAATGTTTTCGACATTGAGGCTGTCGAGCGCGAGGCCCATCTTGGCGAACATCGGCTCGGCCTGCTTCTTCACCGCCTCGGCAAACGCGGTCTGGTTGCCAGCCATGTCGAGGAAGGCCACGCCCGAGCCACCGAAGGCATTGGTCATGGCCGCGATCATGCTGTTGCGCAACTGGCCGTCCAGGTCGGCCACCATGTAGGTCTCGCGGGTGCCGGCTATTTCCTTGTGAATCAGTTTGGGGTCGGCGATGCGATAGGAGTAGATGCCGAAGGCACGCAGGCGCACCGCGCCAAAATCCTTGTCGCGAATCGTGATCGGGTTGGGCGTGCCCCATTTGCAATTGAGCTGCAGGCGCGTCGAGAAAAAATAGACATCGCTTTTGAACGGGGCGTCAAACAGCTTGTCCCAGTTTTTCAGGTTGGTGAGCAGCGGCAGGACTTGCGTGGTCAGCTTGTGGCGACCCGGGCCGAACACGTCGGCCATCACGCCTTCGTTGACAAACCCTGCCATCTGCGACTCGCGCACCGTGAGCTGTGCGCCGGTCTGGATCTCCATGTCCTGCATCGGATAACGCCAGGAGAGCACGCCATCGGTCTCCTCCGTCCAATGGATGACGTCGATAAACTGCTTCTTGATGAAGTCCATCAGAGCCATGGCGGTCTCCTTGCTGATGAGGTAAGAATCAAAAGCCTAGCATAGTTGCGTGCCGCGCCCCGTCCGGTGCAGCTGGTCCGGTGCGGCTGGTGCGGCGCACCTGTGCGGGCGCCGCTAAACCGTCCGGCGACAACGCTCAATCCAGCGCACCGTCAACTTTTCCTGCACGGCGTTTTGTGACAGACGGTCATTGAGAATGCCGAAGTCGACCTTGTCGAGCTCCTGATCCTGATTGAAGCAGGAGAACACGTAGGTGGTTTCCCCGGTGACCGGGTCCTTGTGCGGTTGCACGCACTGCGCGCAGATTTCTTTCATCATGCACTGCATCGGCGAGTTGATCGAGCCGATCGCCATGTGCTTGGCATTGAGATGGGGCTTCAACACATCGTGGCGTGCGCGCGCGACAGCGGCCATCATACGGTCCGAGCCGATGGCGATGATGCGGTCGGTATCCTGAAGGCGAATGCCGATCGGTCCGAGGCGGCCGGCCGCGTAGGCATCCATCGCCTGCACGATGTTGCCGGTGAAGGTCTTGTCCTGCGCACGTGTGGGTGCAAAGCCCGGATCTTCGTCGCAGCACCACACCACTTCGTCGGCGGCGCGCTCGATCTCGTCGACCTTGTAGCGGTCGATCACTTTCTTGTACCCCGCGAAGTACAGCACTTTCGAGCCGGCGGCACGGAACGCCTGACCAATCGAAAACAGCACCGCATTGCCGAGACCGCCACCGACCAGCACCACGGTTTCATTGGGCTGTATGTGAGTTGCCGTGCCGGTTGGCCCCATCAGGATGACCGGCTCGCCGGGTTTGAGATCAATGCACAGGTCGGCCGAGCCGCCCATCTCGAGAACGATGGTCGAGACCAGGCCGGCCTCGCGATCGACCCATGCGCCGGTGAGCGCAAGACCCTCCATCTGCATGCGCGTACCGTTGACGACTGGTGCGAGCGCCTCGAAATTCTGCAGGCGGTAGAACTGGCCCGGCTCGAACCTGCGCGCCGCTGCCGGGGCCTTGAGGATGACTTCGACAATCGTCGGGGTGAGGCGGTTGACCGCATGCACGGTGGCGCGCCAGTCGTGGTTGAGCGTGGTGATGAGATTCTTCGCTGCGCCCGGCGGACGCTGGGCCAGTACCCGCGTGACCACCGGATAGCCCTGCTTGGCCGAGCCAAGCGCCTTGACCACGTTGCCGAAGTAAGAGGGGTGCACGTCACCGAAATAGGAGACGAAGCGGCCATCGGCCGATTTCGACAACAACACATTGGCCTGTGCGGGTTTGGAACTCGCGCTTTCCGGCTTGATGGGTTGGCCTTGTTCATTGCAGGCGGCGAAGTATTTGCCGTCCACCTTGAACTGCGCACGCTCGGCATCAGTCCCCTCGCGGGAGAGCACCGTGTTGGGCTGCGTGCCCGCGGCGACAAACTCCGTGCGGGCGGGCAGCCAGGTTTCACCTGCGGGTGACGACTTGCCGTCGGCGTT
>JANLTL010000572.1:0-6796 GCA_031362905.1 Burkholderiales bacterium
GTTCTACATGCGTATCCTGTTTATTTGGTTTTAACCACGGTCTTTGCCAACAGGCAGGCCAGACCACAGCGAGTCACCTAAATTTAAGCGTGCGTCAAGTAACCCGGCGCAAACCGATTCCCTGTGAATGACGCTGCTGTAAGTTTTAAGGCTCACCCGGCCCAGAGAACAACCGGTGCAGCGGCTCCGCGATGCTGTTTAGGCTGCGAGAGCGAAACGCTCGTCGTTGGCGTTTGTGGTTCTGCGGTTGGATTTACGAGGTAGCCACGCCTCGGCATGCCCTCACTGCTTTGTAACCCACGTCGAAACCGGGTCGGCCCCATGTTCGGGTGTGCATAAAGCAACAGGAAGCGGGATTTTACGCCTTCGGGTAAGATTTTGCGCAAGGAGGCCGGTGATGAAGCGGTTCATGCGGAAAGAGCAGTGGCGGCGTTTGCGGGCAACTGCGTTCTGGGCAGCCCGCATGGCGACCGTGATGCTTGTGTTGGGAGCCATGCTCGCGCCAGACGCGGTAGCGCAGGTCTACAAATGGGTGGACGCCAACGGTGTGACGCACTACAGCGAGCGGCCGCAAGGCAATGCCAAGGCCAAGCAACTCGAACTACGTGAGGCGTCACCGCAGTCATCCGGCTCCGCCAAACCTGCGGCACCGCCGTCAACCCTGCAAGCACAGGAAATCGAATATCGCAAGCGTCAGGTGATGCGCGCGGAAGAAGAAACCCGCAATGCCAGGACCAAGGCACAGCGTGACGAGTCCTGCCGCAAGGCACGCGCGCAACTGGTCAATATGCGCGCCTCCGGCGGCTTCTATCGTCTCAATGACGCCGGCGATCGGGTTTTTATGAGCGACGCCGAACGCGACGCCAGCCTGGCCAAACAGGAAGCCGCTTTCAAAGCGAACTGCGAGTAGTCTGACATTCCGTGCGCATCGGTGCGCGTGCCTCAATGCGCTGCGACAGCGTAGTCTGACAGCCGCGCGAGGTCTGGCTCGACGCCCAGTCCAGGGGCATCACTGAGCGTGACCCAGCCATCGCGCGGCGCGAGCGGGAACACTTCTTCGCGCAATGGATTCGGATTGGCATCAACCTCTGCAAACCCTTGTGGCCCAAGGGCTGCGCGCAGATGGAGTGACGCGGCCAGGCCCACGCCGCCAGCCAGCCAGTGCGGGCAAAGCACCGCGTCGGCAGGGCTTGTCAGCTGTGCCACCCGCGCCACGTCGAGACAGCCGCTGATGCCACCCCACTTGCCCACGTCGGGCTGCACGTAACGCAGGAAGCCGGCGCTGAGGGCCTCTTCAAATGCGTCGAGGCCGCGCAGATTCTCCCCAGCAGCAAGCGCAATCGCGCTGGCCCCCGCCAGGGCACGCCATGCGTCGAGCGATTCATCCGCCGCGATCGGCTCTTCGATCCAATGGGGGACGTAGGGCGCCAGTTCAGCAATTCGCGCAGCGGCATGCGATGGCTCCCAGGCCTGATTGGCATCGAGCATGATGATGGCTTCCGCACCCAACTCGGTGCGCAGAGCGGCAAGATTGCCGACATCACGCTCGGCCCCAAAGCCGACCTTGAGCTTGAAGGCACGGTAACCCTCGGCGCGTTTGGTCTGCGCCACCGCGACCACCCGCTCGGGGCCGATGCCACTGGCGTAGACGCGCACGCGCTTGCTGCCCGTGCCAACCATTCCGGGTTGACTGGAGAGGAGCTTCCATAGCGGCACACCGGCTCGACGCGCCGCCATGTCCCACAGCGCCTGGTCCACCGCACCAGTGATCTGCGCAAACGGCCCCGGCTCGCCGCACTGGATCGCCATGCGGCGGGTGCGCGCTTCCAACATGGTGCGCACGGCACCAGGTGAATCGTCGGCAAAGCCGGTGAGGAGCGGCGTCACGATGCTGCTGATCAGGCGGCCACGATGTTCGGCGCCCACCTGCGGGAAATTGCAGAACACTTCGCCCCAACCCCAGGCACCGTCGCTCGCGCTGACGCGCACGAACAGCGCCGGGCGATTGGACATGGCGCCGAACGCATTGGCCACAGGCTCCGCCACCGGGGCGCGAAATACCCAATGCTCCACCTTCACTATCGCCATCGTTGCGCCCTCCATTCGTGTGCCGGCATGGTATTACACTCAAGCTTGTCAGCGGAAATGGCGATCTGACTTCGTCTATCAAAGCTTAGGAGGCAAGATGGCAACTGCAGCGAGCGCTACAAACCTCATGCGCGCACTCCGGCGCGCAACCATGCTCACCGCGTTGGGCTTCGTATTGGCCCAACTCGTGATGCCAACTGTGGCGATGGCACAGCCCTATCCGAACCGGCCGATTCGTCTGGTGGTGGCCTTTCCGCCGGGCGGCGCCACCGATGTATACGCGCGCATCGTCCACGCACGCTTCGCCGAGGCGTTAGGACAAAACATCGTGATCGAAAACCGCGCCGGCGCTGGCGGCATGATCGGCGCAGATCTGGTGGCCAAGGCCCCGCCCGACGGTTACACCCTGCTGATTGGCAATATCGCGGCGCTGGCGATGAACGTGGGGGTCTACTCCAAGATGCCTTACGACCCGGCCAAGGATTTTGCGCCGGTACTGCGCACGGTTGACGTAAGTTACGCGCTGGTGGTGCATCCGAGTGTGCCGGCCAAGAATGTGCAGGAGTTCATCGCCCACGCCAAGGCCAACCCGGGCAAGCTCTCGTATGGCTCTGCCGGCAGCGGCAGTGCGCCGCATCTGGCTACGGAGTTGCTCAAGCAGCGTGCCGGCATCGACATCCTGCATGTGCCTTACAAGGGCGGCGGCCCGATGGTGGCGGACCTGCTGGGTGGGCAGATACAAGTCGGCATTGGCGATCAGGCCAACCTGATGCCGCAAGTCAAGGCGGGCAAACTGCGCGTGCTGGCAGTGGGCAGCCTGCGCCGCTCACCCAACTATCCCGACGTGCCAACGATCACCGAATCTGGCTTGCCGGGCTTCGAGGCCGGTGCCTGGCAAGGCCTGGCTGCGCCGGCCGGCACCTCGCCGGACGTGGTGAAGCGACTCAACGAAACGCTGATGAGGGTGATGCAACTACCGGATGTGAAAGAGCGTCTGCTGGGGGCCGGACTGGAACCGGTGGGCGGCAGCCCGGAAGATTTCGCGCAGTTCATCAAGAGCGAGATTGCCAAGTGGACCAAGGTGGCCAAGGATGTTGGGGCGCGCGCCGACTGAACCGACAACCCGGATGGAAGCGACACCATGAAACGACGCACCTTTGGCACCCTGGGAATCATCGGCCTGGCAGGATGGACTGTCCTGTGGCCGCTAAGCGCCTGGTCCCAGGCCGCGCAAACCATACGCAACTTCATGGACCGCGCCTTCGAGATGAAGCGCCGCGCTGTTGCCGAGGGTGACCAACCCTATGGCGCGGTGGTGGTCAAGGATGGACGCGTCGTGGCGGAGAGCCCGAGCCGGGTGATCACCGCCAACAACGTGAACGCCCATGCCGAGCGCGAGGCCCTGCGCCTGGCACGGGCCGCGCTGGGCGGCAATGATCTTTCCGGCTGCATCCTGGTTTCTTCCTCACGCCCATGCGGCTTGTGCGAACGCGCCGCGTTCGAAGCCAAGGTGGCGCGCATGATCCACGGTGAAGCCCTCACTGACGCCGGCGCCCCGCGCGGCTAACCCCTTCCGGAACCTTACCCAATGGCCTCTCCCGCACTGGACAAATTCGTTGCCGAATCGATTCGCTTGAGTAGCGCGCTGGATGACCCTGCTGACTGCGTCTTGGCTATGGCGCCGCTGATGCTGGAGCTGATCGACGAAGCAGGCACCTTTCTCGAGTCACAACACTACGCAAGCCACCCCGACCACTACGCGCGCAACCTGATCTACGCCGCACCCGACGACAGCCTCTCGCTGTACGCGCTGGTGTGGATGCCCGGGCAATGGACGCCCGTGCATGACCATGGCAGCTGGGGCGTGGTGGGTATCGTCGAAGGCGTGCTGGAGGAGCGCAGCTATGTACGCCTATCACCTGATCGCGGTGCAGACACCGGCATCGAGCTGGTGCGCGGCGGCATCATTCTCCTGGCCCATGGCGCGGTGACGAGCTTTGTGCCCAACCCGGACCACATCCACATCACCGGCGTGCCGCTTGAGCGCCCGCGTGCAGTCAGCCTGCATCTTTACGGTCGCACCATGAACAGCTTTCACATGTACGACGTTGCCGCCGGCACCCGTGAGCGCATCAACGTGGCGCACAACGAAAGCTGACAGCTTGGCGCAATCAGCAAGGCGCGCACCCGGCGCCCCAGGCGCACGTCAGGCGTGCGCCACACAGCCTTTTTGGTCAGTCTGCCTTGGCGCCAGCGCGCTTGATCACCGCAGCCCACTTGGGGGTCTCACTGCGCGCCAGATTGGAGAGTGCCTCGGGTGGACCTGGTGTGCCTTCAAACGCCATGGTCGCGTAACCGGCTTTGACAGCCGGACTGTCGAGTGCCTTGTTGAGTTCAGCGTTAAGGCGCATGACGATCTCGCGAGGCGTACCGGCGGGCACGGCAAGGCCGCCCCAGGCGAGGGTTTCGTAGCCCTTGACGCCCATCTCCTCGATGGTCGGCATATCGGGTGCCAGGGGCGAACGCTTCGAGCCGGACACAGCGAGCATGCGCACCTTGCCGGCGCGCGCCTGTGGCAAGGCGGTGACGAGATTGTCAAACATCAGGTCCACCTGCCCGCCAATCAAATCCGTATAGGCGGAGGCGCCTCCCCGATAGGGAACATGCACCATGAACGTCCCCGTCATGGACTTGAACAACTCGCCGCCGAGGTGACCGGTGGTGCCGTTGCCCGAGGATGCCATGCTGAGCCTGCCCGGATTCTTCCTGGCATAGTCGATCAACTCCTTGACCGATTTCACCGGCAGGTCATTGCGCACCACCAGTCCATTTTGCACAAAGCCCAGAAGACCAATCGGCGCAAGGTCTTTCTCCGGGTTGTAGGCAAGCCTGGAGAACAGGCCGGGGTTGATCGCCAGGGTGCCGACATTGGCGTAGACGATGGTGTAGCCATCCGCTGCGGCGCGGGTGGCAAGCTCGGTGCCGATCATGGCCGAAGCACCCGGCTTGTTGTCGATGACGAACTGGCGGCCCATCAGCTTCGAAAGCTCGGCCCCGATCAGCCGGCAGATGGCATCGGGCGAGCTGCCGGGTGCGTAGGGCACGATAAAGCGTATCGGCTTGTCCGGATACTGGCTCCATGCCGCGCCGGAAACGATGCAGCATGCCAGGCACAGGGTGATCAGGCGAATGGCTTTGTGAAACATGGTCACACTCCTCTGGGTAACAATTGTCCGGCACGGGCATGATGCTTGCCATCGCGCCACGTCACTTTGCCGTTAACGATGACGCATTCAATCCCGATACCGGGCCGTGTAGGGGCATCAAAGGTGGCGTTGTCGATCACGGTATCGGCATCAAAGATCGTGATGTCGGCGGCCTTGCCGATGGCCAGCGTGCCGCGATCATGCAGCTTGAATTCGCGCGCCGTCAGGCCGGTCATTTTGTAGATGGCGGTTTCCAGCGAAAACAGGCCGCGCTCGCGGCAATAGTGCCCGAGCACACGCGGAAAGGTGCCCCACCCGCGTGGATGCGGCTTCTCCTGCATCGGAAGGCCGTCCGAACCGATCATCGTGTCCGGGTACTGCAGAATGCGCTCGACATCCGCCTCGTGCATCATGAAATAAGTCGCGCCGGCCGGCTGCAGAATGGCGCACATTTCGTCAATGGTCTTGCCCAGCTCGCGCGCCAGTTCGCCCACTTCACGGCCGGCAAATTCCGGATGCGGCTTGCACACGGTGATTACGGTTTTCTCGGCAATCTTGACGCGGTCTGGCCGCAGCACCGTGGATGACGCCGAATAGGGATAGCAATCCAGACCGATTGCCTGCTGCGTTTGCAGTTCGGCTATGCGCTTCAAGGTCTCGCTCGAACGCCCGTAGTTTTGCACCCCCACCACCTTGTGGTGCGAAATGATCGCCTTGACACTGAGCGCGCGGCCAATCGTGGCAGTTTCCTCGATCGAGCGCAGCACCTCGTCGCTCTCATCGCGCATGTGGGTGGTGAACACGCCACCCAGTGTTTTGAGCGGTGCGCACACGTTGATGATCTCTTCGGTGGAAGCCTGCGCCGCAGAGCCATAGAACGTGCCGGTGGAAATGCCGTGAAAGCCCTGGCGCAACGCGTCTTCCGCCAACGCCCGCATGGCCTCCACCTCGGCGGCTTTGGCCGGGCGAAACACATCGTCCATCACACTGGCGCGCAGCGCCGAATGCCCGAGCAAGGGCACCACATTGACGGCCAGCGCCTGGCCACGCAACGCATCGAGATAATCACGCGTATGGCGAAAGCGCGGCAGATGCGCCAGCGCCACCAGGTTGAGCGGCTCTGGCAGCGTGCCACCGGGAATCGGTGCTGCACTGACGCCACAATTGCCGCACACGCAGGTGGTCACGCCTTGCGAAATTTTTGGCGTCATGTCCGGCTCGGCCAGCACTGCCAGATCGTCATGGGTATGGGCGTCGATGAAACCCGGGGCGACCACCTTGCCGCGCGCGTCAATTTCTTCGCGGCTGCCTCCGGCAATGCTGCCGATGGCGGCGATGCGCCCCTTGCTGATCGCCACATCCGCGCGGCGGCGCGGCGCGTTGCTGCCGTCGATCAAGGTGCCATTGCGGATGATGAGGTCAAACATGGAGTGGGCGCTCTCTAGTCTTGATGGGTCAAGTGTATGCGCGGCTGGCAGTCTCTCAGGCGGGTGCCGCCGCCG
>JANLTL010000583.1:0-4015 GCA_031362905.1 Burkholderiales bacterium
ACCACTGAGATCAGCGGCAAGCGCCTGCAACTGTTGCTTGAGATGACGGCTGGGGTGACGCCGAAAATGTCGCGCGTGGCCGTGCTGACCAACCCGCATACGCCGGCCAACAGCCTCAGCTTCGAGCAGGTACGCTTGGCGGCGGAGAAACTCGGCTTCGCGCTGATGCGCATGGAAGTGAGCACGCCGCAGGAAATCGACAACGCGTTCGCCACGATGAAGCGCGACAAGGCCGGTGCGGTGTATGTGTCGCAAGACTCATTGTTTTCACAGCAGAAGGACCAGATTGCGCAATTGGCGCTCCAGCACCGGCTGCCGTGCATGGCCGCTGCCCGCGTGGTTGCCGAAGCCGGCTGCCTGATGGCCTATGGCGGCAGCACGGAAGACATGTTCCGCTACGCCGCCACCTACGTCGACAAAATCTTCAAGGGCCGCAAGCCGGCGGATCTGCCGGTGGAGCAGCCGACGCGGATTGAACTAGTGATC
Organism: Burkholderiales bacterium; assembly: GCA_031362905.1. Classification (GTDB taxonomy): domain Bacteria; phylum Pseudomonadota; class Gammaproteobacteria; order Burkholderiales; family JAEUOS01; genus CANJDH01. The sequence goes on from JANLTL010000583.1 coordinate 487, forward strand.
AACGGCAAGACCGCGAAGGCACTGGGCCTGAAGATTCCGCAGACGTTGCTGATCAGTGCGGAGCGGGTGATTGAATGAGCCAGCCAGTGAATAACCCGAAAGCAGCGTGGCGCGCGCCCACGATACTGAATCAATGCGGCGCAGCACGAACCCGCCGCAGCGTGTTTAGTGAGCGGCGCGGCTCTCTAGCGTGGTCAGTCTCTCGCGCAATTCGCGGATGATCAATTCCAATTGGTCCAGCGTGTGCCGGTGCTCGGCAAGCTCGGTCGCCGCATCGGTCTCGTCGCGCTTGAGTCCGAGAACAGAATGCTCCACACGGGTAAGGCGGCGGCGAATGTCATCAAAGCCGCTCTGGATGCCTTTTTCGACGCCGTCCAGCCGGATATCGACAGCGCTGCGAAACGCCGCAATATCCTCGCGCATGATGCGCAGGTGTTCGGTGGTCAGGGGAGCGACATTGTCAGTCACGGCGGATCTCCATTTGGAAGATTGTAGGGTAAAGCTGTTTTCACCATGCAAGCACGGCACGCAACCCAGTGCAAACACGTGCGACTACGGTACGGAATGGCGAGCGGTAATGTTACCGTCCGCGTTGCCGTGCGTCAATTAATAGGCTGTAATTAATTACATATATCCATTTTCGCGCACCATCCCTGCCATCCTGCCAGCACCGTTGACACCCGTTGTTCTTCACCGTTCTTCCAAGAGGAATTCGCATGAACCCGCGCCGCAAACTTCTCACCGCGTTGGGTGTCGGCGCGCTCACTGCGCTGTTCGCCGCTCGGGCGCAACAGCCCAATGCACCAGCGGCGCCTGCGGGCCCGCCGGGAAAAATCTGGCGCGTCGGGTTTCTGGCCTTGCCCGCCCGGCCGGCCGACCTCGACTCCCACTATTACGCTGCATTCAAGCATGGCATGCGCGAGCTCGGCTATGTCGAGGGCAAGAACCTCATCATCGAATGGCGATGGGCCGGAGGCGAGATCAAGCGCCTTGACGCCCTCGCGGCGGAACTGGTGCAGTTGAAGCTCGATCTGATCGCCACGGCGGGAAACGACGCCGCCATCGCTGCCAAAAAGGCCACCGGCACGATTCCGCTCGTGATGGGCAGCAGCGCCGACCCGGTCGACACCGGTCTGGTCGCAAGCCTGGCGCGTCCCGGGGGCAACATGACCGGGATGTCGGACATGGGTAGCGAGCTCGCACCCAAACGCCTTCAAATGCTGCTCAGCATGACCGCCACTGCAACGCGCAAGGCATCACGCGTGGCGGTTCTGGTGGCCTCTGGCAGCCCCGCCAACGCCAGGGGGCTGGCCACCGTGCAGGCTGCGGGCGAGACACTCGGCGTGAAAATCTTGCCGTTCACTGTCAGCACCGCTGGCGAAATTGAGGCGGCCTTCTCCTCGATGGGCCAGCAAAAAGCCGACGCGCTGATCGTGTTGCTCAATCCGGTGTTTCAGCAGCAGCGCAGCCTGATTGCCCAATTGGCGGCGCAACACCGGCTGCCATCGATCACCGCTGACCGGCAATATCCGGAGACCGGCTCCCTGATGAGCTACGGGCCGAACCTTGCCGACAACTTCCGGCGCGCGGCAACATACGCCGACAAGATTTTCAAGGGCCGCACGCCGGCCGAGCTGCCGGTCGAGCAACCGACCAAGTTCGAGCTGGTGATCAACGGCAAGACCGCGAAGGCGCTGGGCCTGAAGATTCCGCATTCACTGCTGATCAGTGCGGACAAGGTGATTGAATGAGCCAGCCGCACCCCGGCCCCCGGGCTCTGCGCACGGCCATGGGCATCCATGGCTATTGTCATATACTTTGGTATATCTCAATGCCGGGAGTAGCGTGATGAGCCAGGCCGCAAAATTATTTACCAATGGCCGCAGCCAGGCAGTTCGCCTGCCGGCCGCGTACCGCTTTGATGTCAAGGAAGTCTTCATCCACAAGGACCCGCAAAGCGGTGATGTGATCCTGTCACGCAAACCAGCCACATGGGATGGGTTTTTTGCCGCGCTCGAAGGCGTCAAGGCACCGGCCGGGTTTCTCGGCAAGCGCGAGCGCAAGCAGGCTGCGCAAAAGCGTGACCCGCGTGATCCTTTTGCCGGCTGGCGTGAATGACGCAATACCTGCTCGATACCAACACGGTGAGCCAGTTGGTCAGGCAGCACCCGGCGGTGGCGCGGCGGGTGGTGGCCGCGCCGATGGCGTCACTTTGCATTTCGGCGATTACCGAGGGTGAACTGCTCTACGGTTTGGCCCGGCGTCCGGACGCCACCCGGCTGCACGCGGTGGTGCAGCAGTTTTTGTTGCGCGTCGATGTGTTGCCGTGGGATCGTGCCGCCGCCAGGCACTACGGCAGCCTGCGCGCGCTGATGGAGAGCAAAGGCCAGACACTCGCGCCGCTGGACATGCAAATTGCCGCTCATGCGCAGAGCACGGGCGCAGTGCTCGTCACCAATGACCAAGCGTTCAAACCGGTCGCCGGGCTGGTGCGGGAAGACTGGACCAAATAAGCGAAGTGGCTTCACCACATTTCAGAGGGAAATTCGCATGAACCGACGTCGCACGTTGATCACTGCCCTTGGCGCCGGCGCGCTCGCCGCGCCCTTTGCCACACGCGCGCAACAGCCGGCCACACCGGCCGGAAAAATCTGGCGCATCGGCTACCTGACTCCGGCGAGCCGCGCGACCAGCATTCTGCTTTACACCGGGTTGGTGCGGCGCCTGCGCGAGCTTGGGTATGTCGAGGGCAGCAACCTGGTGATCGAGGCGCGCTATGCCGACCAGGACAACGCGCGCTTGCCAGGGCTGGCGGCCGAGCTGGTGCAGTTGAAGGTCGATCTCATCATCGCCTTTGCCAACTTCGCCACCGCTGCGGCCAAAGCGGCAACGACGACGATTCCGATCGTGATGCCGCTCACCAATGACCCGGTAGGCAACGGCTATGTCAACAGCCTGGCGCGCCCCGGCGGCAACATCACGGGCCTGGCCGACATTTCCGTCGAGCTCGGCCCCAAGCGCCGGGAGATGCTGCTGGCGATGATGGGAAACCCGGTATCGAGCAAGGCGGTCACAAAGACACCCAAGGCACCCAAGGCAGCCAAGGTGTCACGCGTGGCGATGCTATTGCCTTCGGATAATCCCGTAAGTCGGCGGTTTTTGGCGACCTTGCAGGAAGGCGCCTCGAGCGTTGGCGTCACCATTGTGCCGGTGTATGCGTTGACCCCGGAGGCAATCGCCCAGGCGTTCGCGGGCCTGCGCGAGCAGAAAGTCTCTGCGCTGATCGTGCTGCCGTTTCCATTTTTTGCGCAGCAACGCAACCAGATCGCCCAATCGGCCTTGCAACACCGCGTGCCGGTGGCGGCGCCCTACGCAATTTTCGCGGACGCCGGCTGCCTGCTCAGTTACGGGCTGGATCCGCTCGACAACATGCGGCGCTCGGCCACCTTTGTCGACAAGATTTTCAAGGGCACCAAGCCAGCCGATCTGCCGGTCGAGCAGCCGGTGAGGTTTGAACTGGTGATCAACG
>JANLTL010000619.1:0-20354 GCA_031362905.1 Burkholderiales bacterium
GTCTTTAGGCAATGATGACCTGAGACCCGCTCCTGGAGCGCTTCTACAGCCAGACATGCTGGCCGGTTTGGAGCAACTGGACGAGCGCTATTTGAAGGCCGTGGGTTACGCTACCAAATCGCGCCGCGGCATGCTGCCCAAGATGGTGCTGGTGGGCGACATCACCGGGGACGATGACAATGCCGTCGCCCGCGCCACCAGCGAAGTGGTGCGCATCTGCAACGCGCGCGGGGCCGAGGGCTTTGTGGCGATCTCGGCAGAGACGCGCAAGAAGTTCTGGCTCGACCGCGCCCGCACGGCGGCGATTGCCAGGCACACCAACGCGTTCAAGAACAATGAAGACGTGGTGATCCCGCTCGACAAGCTGGGCGAGTCTTCGGACGGCATCGAGCGCATCAACATCGAGCTGTCGATTGCCAACAAGCTCAAGCTGATTGATGCACTGGCAGCCTTCCTGCGCCAGCCGGTGTTGCCGGTGAACCCGGATGACGACTCGCTCTCGAAGGACGAACTGGTGGGCGACCGCGTCACCGAGGCGCTGGCGCTGTTGGTGCTGGTGAAGGTGCGCTGGCAGACGGTGCTGGCGGCACTTGACGATACGGTGGCGGCCAAGGCGCTGATGCTGTGCGGGCTGGGTGTCAAGGCCGACGCGATGACGATGCCGCCGGAGCAGACCATTTTTGCGATGGTGCAAAACCACACCATCCGCATTTCGTGGAAAGAGGAGTTGCGCGCGCCGCTCGAAGAACTGTTTGGCGGCGCCGCCTACCTGCCGATTTTCAAGGCGCTCGAAGGCGTACACAAGCAGGTACTGTCAGGCCGTGCCTGGGTGGCGCTGCACATGCACGCCGGTGACGGCAACGTGCACACCAACATTCCGGTCAACTCCGACAACTACGAAATGCTGCAGGAGGCCAACACCGCTGTGGCGCGCATCATGAAGCTGGCGCGTCGCTTAGGCGGGGTGATCTCGGGCGAGCACGGCATTGGCATCACCAAGCTTGAATATCTTGAAGAGTCAGAGATCGCGGCGTTTCGCGGCTACAAAGACAAGGTCGACCCTGACGGACGCTTCAACAAAGGCAAGCTGCTGCCCGGCGGCGACATGCGCAGCGCCTATACGCCGTCGTTCAGCCTGCTGGGCACGGAATCCCTGATTCTGGAGCAAAGTGAGCTGGGCCAGATTGCGGATTCGATCAAGGACTGCCTGCGCTGCGGCAAGTGCAAGCCGGTGTGCGCGACCCACGTGCCGCGCGCCAATCTGCTCTACAGCCCGCGCAACAAGATTTTGGCCACCTCGTTGCTGATGGAGGCATTTCTTTACGAAGAGCAGACGCGGCGCGGCATTTCGGTCAAGCACTTTGAAGAGTTTGGCGATGTGGCCGACCACTGCACCGTCTGCCACAAGTGCGAAACGCCGTGCCCGGTGGATATCGATTTCGGCGATGTGTCGATCAACATGCGCAACATGCTGCGCAAGATGGGGCAGAAGAAATTCAACCCCGGCGCGGCCGCGACGATGGCGTTTTTGAACGCCACCAACCCGGCGACGATCAAGATCATGAAGACCTTCATGATCGACATCGGCTTCAAGGTGCAGCGCTTTGCATTCGGTCTCGCGCGCGGCACGCGGCTTGCGCGCATCCAGACGCGCAAGCCACCGGCCACGGTGGGCCGTGCGCCGATCAAGGAACAGATTATCCATTTCATCAACAAGCCGATGCCCAAGGGGCTGCCGAAGAAAACCGCGCGTGCGCTGCTTGGCGTGGAAGATGAGTCGATTGTGCCGATCATCCGCAATCCGGCGCTGGCGCAAGACGATCAGGAGGCGGTGTTTTATTTCCCCGGCTGCGGCTCGGAGAGACTGTTCTCGCAGGTGGGCCTCGCCACGCAGGCGATGCTGTATCACGTCGGCGCGCAAACCGTGCTGCCGCCGGGCTATCTGTGCTGCGGTTACCCGCAAACCGCCAGTGGTAACCACGACAAGGGCCAAGAGATCACCACCACCAACCGGGTGCTGTTTCACCGCGTCGCCAACACGCTCAACTATCTCGACATCAAGACCGTGATCGTGTCGTGCGGCACCTGCATGGACCAGTTGCAGAAGTACGAATTCGACAAGATTTTCCCCGGCTGCCGGCTGCTCGACATTCACGAGTATTTGCTGGAGAAGGGCGTGAAGCTCGACGGTTTGAACGGCACGCGCTACATGTATCACGACCCCTGCCATACGCCGATGAAAACCTACAAGCCCACTGAAGTGGTCGAAAAATTGATGGGTCAAAAGGTCGCGCTCAACGAGCGCTGCTGCGGTGAATCGGGCACGCTGGCGGTGACGCGCCCCGACATCTCGACCCAGGTGCGCTATCGCAAGGAAGAGGAAATGCGCAAGGGCGAAGACAAGATTCGCGCTGACGGCTTCAAGGGCGAAGTAAAAATCCTCACCTCGTGCCCGTCCTGCCTGCAAGGCCTGGCGCGCTACCGCACCGATGTCGATGTCGATGCCGACTACATCGTGGTCGAGATCGCCAAGGCGACGCTCGGCGAGAACTGGCTGCCCGAGTATGTGGCGCGGGCCAACCACGGTGGGATAGAGCGGGTTTTGCTCTAGACCGCCGTTCCAATGCGTCGGCGGCATCGAGCGGGTCTTGCTCTAGACCCTTGTTCGTCACGGCGCGGCGGGAGTGCGCGGGATTGGCTCAGAGGCAGGTGCGGGAGCGATGCGGTACGATTCGCGTTCTGCCGTTCCCGCAGCGTGCTTAGCCACGCTTACGTTTGACTGTCCATGTCCATCCGATTCGATCTGCCCGCGCCTGACCCTGCTGCCAAGCCGCCTGCCTTCACCACGGCGAAGGAATGCGCAGAATGGCTCGAAGCCTTGCCGCTCACCAACTCGGCCGTGGCGCAGGCGCAGTTGTGCAAGCAACTTGAGCTGATCGCCGCTGCCGGTATCAAACCGGCCGTGCTGTTCGACATGCTCGAGGCAATGCGCGAGCCATTCGGTTTTGTGCAGTCGGAGATGGCAAAAAAATACGTGCATCGCGCGCTGCCATTGGCTGATCCTGAGTTGACCGCGCGCAACAGCAGCCTGCTGGCGTGGCAAGCCTATCGCACTGCCGGTTTGGTGTGCCTGCAATCGCTGCTCGACGGCGAACGTGATCTCAAGAGCGCCGCCGCGACGGTCGCCCACCGCGCGCTCGACGCGCACGCGCGCATGATGATCGATCAGGCGCGCACCAATTGCGAAGCCACTGCGGCCGACTGGAAGCTGCTGCACTCGATTTACCGTGCCGCTGAACAACTCGGTGTCGAAGGTGAGAAAGTGAAAGACCCGCTGTCGCGCGAGGCGCCGGTGTCGCACTGCATGGCGGTCTACGCGCAGCCGGTACTGGTCACGATTGGCTCTTACAACGAATGGAACGCGCGCCAGTCGGCAATGATTTTGCGCTGGCTGGAGCGTTGGTCGACCAAGATCAGCATCACCGCGACGCCACCCGCAGCGCCGGTGAAGCCGCCAGTGTTGACAGATACCGATTCGGAGCGCGGCGGATTTCGCGTCGCCGAAGCTGCGGCGGGCGCGCTGACGCCGGCAGCCGCACCTGTCCTGGGGCCCGGTGTGCGCTACATCGACATTGGCGATATGTCGCTGTCGATCAAGAATCGTGTGATCCTGCTGCGCAAGGGTGAGACACCGGTCAACTTGGGCTTGGGTGAAGACTGTGTGATGCCGCATTGCGAGCAGCAGCTCATCGCGCTATATCAGAATTGGTGTGATGGCCGGGTGGACCGCAATGCCGCGCGCCGCCCGTCCACCAGCGATACCCTGGTCGCTGTGGGGCTGGAGGTGATGCACTACTACCTCTCGGGAAAACCATTCAAGCAACCTGGCGTGCCGATTGAATTGACCTCCAAGCAGCGTGCCGAAATTGCTACCTTCGGGCGTATCGCCACGCGTGACGACGACGAATACAGCCAGATGCATGGCTATTCGATGGAGCAGTGGCAACTGCGTGATGAGAGTCTGGCCGGCATGCGCATGGTGCGTGCCAAGGCGGTACGCGGCCACCGCATTGCAGCCGGCACTTTGCTCGCTGCGCGGCCGACCGGGGCCAAAGTATTCATGCTCGGCACCGTGCGCTGGGTGCAATGGCTCACCGATGACCAGATCATGGCGGGGGTGCGCGCCATTCCCGGTACGCCGATGCCGGTGGGTCTGCGCCCGACCGGCATCAACGCCGCCAAGGAAAAATTTCATCAAGGCTTTTTGATGCCAGCAGTGGAGGCGCTCAAGACGCCCGATTCGGTCTTGATGCCCGCGGGCTGGTTCAAGGCCGGCAAAGTGATTGAAGTCCATTCCGATAAACCCTGGCGCATCACGCTGATCGATATGCTCGAGCGTGGTGGCGAATTCGAGCGCTGCACCTATGGCGGTGCCAGCTAGACAGCGCGAGCGGCCACCCGCAGCGCGGTAGGTTCCGCTCGCGTCACACGGACACACCAAACGTCGTCACACCACGTCGTCACACCAAATAGGGAGAGCAAGATCATGGGTCTCAAGGACATGTTGTTTGGCAAGAAGGAGGCGCCCAACAAGCTTGCCTACCGTGAAGAAGTGAAGAAAGCCGTCGCGGACGGCAAGCTCACCCCCGACAAGATGGCGCGCCTGGAAAAGCTCAAGACAGAACTGGACGTTACCGCAGCCTCGCAGGATTTCACGATGGTGCGGCGTGAGCAATACCAGACTGCAGCCGATGCGATGATGAAACAGGGAGCGCTGTCGGAAACGGAAGAAAAGGAATTGCAGCGCATCCAGGCCTTTCTCGGCCTCAAGGATCAGCAGATCGCGCAGACCAAGGTTGAGCTTGGGCGCATGCGCATCCTCACCGACATGCGCGCGGGCAAGTTTCCGGAAATTTCGGCGCAGAACGTCGTCATGCGCGGCCTCAAGCTCGCCGACGGCGAGATTGCGCACTGGGCCGAGATTGCGATTGCGCTGGAGGCCGACGATCCAGGCGGCGCTGCCGGGGTCGGACTCAAATTGCCCCCCAAGATGGCCTATCAACCAGGCACGGCAGCAGCGTATACGCTGCCGCTGAAAGGCGCCACACCGATGGCCGAAGGCCACCTCATCATGACCAGTACGCGCTTGGTCATGAAGGGGGCGGACAAAGTTTCATCGTTCGCCTTCGACAAGCCTGAAGAAATCAATCTGTACAAGGATGGCGTGCGCCTGCGCATGGGCAAAGGGCGCGCGATACTGTTCAAGTTTCGCAGTCTGGAGAGCGCTGACTTCATCGGACTGTTGATTGCCCGCGGCCTCAACCCTGAACTGTTTGGCCCCGGCGGGCAAGCGACCGAGTCGCTCGACTTTAGTTGAGCCAGCCTGCGGCCAACGGTGTGCACCTTGTGTGCGGCAGCGATTGACCTTCCGATACATCGTGACGCACAGATAGACGCAGCAAAATGAAAAGCCGCCCGCCGGGCGGCTTTTTTTGCGCACATCGTGCTGGCGCGGCGGCCCGCAGTGACCAGCGGTAGGGCAGCCACCGGCTGCCGCCCCCGCCCCGGTATCAACCGTTCATCGGTGGGCGCTGCGTTCGATGCGCAAGCGCCAGCCATTGCCGTGACATATGTCACGAGCCTTACAAATCTTTTCGAATGTGCGCTTGCGGTGCGAGCCGCGCCCGGCTTAGTATGCCAATGTCATATTACGGCTGATGTACCACGAGTACCAGTGATGCCTGTCTCGTGGGGTGCGCAAGCCGCAAAATGGATGCGTGCCGCCACAGGCCTGTCGGCGTCGGGTGTCTGCCACCATAGAGGAGAGCAACATGTTGCACAGTGAATTTCTGCTCAGCCAGCGTCCCGATGTCAGTGACGCACACGCTGCGCGCGCCTGGTTGCGCGAACTGCCGCTCAGCGATGCGCGCGCCGCGCACCACGCGCTTGAAGCATTGCTCGACGGGTTCGACGACAACGCCCTCAGTTTGCGCAAGCGCCTCGATATTCTCGAGACGATTCGCGCCCAGCGCGTTGAGGTCGATGCGCAATACGCGCAGCGCTACGCCGGGAAACCGGTACCGCTCGCCCAGGCCGAGCGCACAGCCTGCAGCCATGCGCTGTCGCTATGGCAAAAGCTGGAAGGCTGCTACTGGGAATGCGCACGTGCGGCAGCAGCGGGGGACGGCACCCTGCAACGGCATCTCGCCCTGTGTCTGGCGCGTGCCGCCGACCTCGCGTGTGAGCGCATCAAGGGGATGCTGCGCGCCGGGCAGGCGCTTGACGGCAGCGCCGCTCAGTCACTGGCGCAGTACGCGTCGACGGCGCGCGAACACGGTGTGCTCGACACCTCCGTGCCCGACAGTCTTCATCCGAAACGCAAGGTGACGGTCGCCTCGGTCCAGCAACGCGCCTTGTTGCTCGCGCTTCTCGGCGGCGGCGGCGGCCTGTTGCCCGGCCGCGAGCGCGAGAGCGCGTTCGAGTTGGCTGCGATCTGGGACGGCAAACTCGCCGTCAACTGGCTGCCCGCAGGCCTCACGCGTGCCCTCACGCGCGACGATCTGCCGCCATCCGACGATCCGGCGCGCCAGCGCATCCGCATCGTGCACCAGGGCGGGCAGACTTACTTTATCGACATGACGGCGCTATCGCGCAGCCTGCGCAAACGCATGCATCTGCTTGGCCTGGGCACGAGTGCCGGCGAGTTGAAACTGCCGGCGTCGATTCCGGCGAGCGGGGCGGAAAAGCTGCTCACGCGCCTGCACGGCCTCTGGTGCGCGGAGGATTTCGGGCGGCGCTTCCCGCGCACCGCGCCGCCTGTGATGCCGACGGTGGCTCCCGGCGCCGCGGACGTCACGGTGGCGCTGTGTTCGGCGGCGGGTGCGCTCGATGCCATGGTGTGTCTCATCAGCGGCGAGCCGTTCACCGCCAACGAGTCGGCCGGTGCCACCAGCCGCAGCCGATTTGACGAAATGTTCGTGTTTCAGGGTGGTGGCCACATGCGCCGTGACCGCCAGGTGCGCGAGGCGCAGCAACAATTTGAATCCTGGCGCAGCCTCGACCACAGCGCCGGCGGCGCGCGCATTGGCCGTGCACAAGGCGCCGGCGCGCGCTGCCGGCCAGGGCAGCTCTTCGCTCTGCGCAGCGCGGCGCTCGGGTGCGACGGCATCGCGCAATTGGCCGAGTTGCGCTGGTGCGCCGAGCAGCCCGCAGGTAGCGCCTACGCACTCGAAGCAGGCATTGAACTGCTCGCGCCTGCCCCCACGGCGGTGGCGGTACGCCTCACCGGCATCAACGCGGCCGGCGCGCAGCGCTGGACGGCAGCATTCTTGTGCGGCGGCGCGGCAGAGGGGCACGTGCTGATCACGCCACAAGGCTGGTACAAGCCGGGGCGCACGATTGAGGTGTTGGTGGGCAAAGAGGCGCAACGCTGGCTGCTCGGCCCGCTCAAGCGGCGCGGTACCGACTTTGAAATGATCGAGGCTACGCACACGCCCTGAGCCGTGTCGGTTTGAGCGCGCAAGTGTTGACCGAGCCGTGTTGACCGCGCAAGTCGCCCCGCGGGACGCTGCGGGTACAATCCTCGCCCATCATGGCCGGTCTCACCAAAGATTCACCACGCCCCACCGATATCAAGGTGCACCAGACGAGCCGCCGCCTTGAGGTCGCGTTTTCGGATGGGGCTCGCTTCGAATATTCGTTCGAGTTTTTGCGTGTGATGAGTCCTTCTGCTGAAGTCCGCGGGCACGGTCCCGGGCAGGAAACCTTGCAAGTGGGGAAGCGCGATGTCGACCTGAGCAGCGTTGAGCCGGTGGGCAATTACGCCCTGCAACCGGTGTTCTCCGACGGTCACGCCACCGGCATTTACTCGTGGGACTACCTCTACGACATTGGCGTCAATCGTGACACGCTGTGGACCGATTACGAGAAGCGTCTCGCGGGGGCCGGGGCATCGCGCGACGCTGCGCCTGGGGCAATCGCCAAACCTCCGGCGCAGATCCATCATCATGCGCCGCTGCATGCCGTCTCTGCACAGGGTGCAGCGGCAGCTGTTGCGCCGCCGCCCGCCGCTGCACCCGCAGCAGGTGCGCCATTGGGCACCAGACACAAATTGTGACAAACCAGGCCGGGCGCAGCCGCAGTGGCCGCAACGCACAGTCATTCGCGCCATGCCGCCGCCCGCGCCACTGCCGCCCGCACCGACCATGAGCGACACCCACTTCGGCTACCAGACGGTCCGCGAGGAAGACAAGGCGGCGAAGGTGCGTGAGGTCTTTGCCGCGGTTGCGCAGAAATACGATGTGATGAACGACCTGATGTCGCTCGGGCTGCATCGCGCCTGGAAGACCTTTGCGATTGCCCAATCGGGCGCGCGCCCCGGCCAGCGCGTGCTCGATGTGGCCGGCGGCACCGGTGATCTCGCTCTTGCATTTGCGCGTGCGGTTAACGCGGGTGGGGCGCATGCGGCTGGCAGCTCCTCGTCACCACGCGTTGCAGAGGACAAAGCGCGTGGCGAGGTGATCCTTACCGACATCAACGGCGCCATGCTCGGCGTCGGCCGCGACCGCCTGATCGACCAGGGCCTGACGCTGCCTGCGGTGCAGTGCGACGCAGAGAAGCTGCCGTTCCCGGATGACTATTTCGACATCGTCAGCGTTGCCTTCGGCCTGCGCAACATGACGCACAAGGACAAGGCCCTGGCCCAGATGCAGCGGGTGATCAAACCCGGCGGGCGCTTGCTGGTGCTCGAGTTTTCGAAAGTGTGGGCACCGCTCAAGGCGCCGTACGACCTCTACTCATTCAGCCTCCTGCCGTGGCTGGGCAAGAAGGTGGCCAACGATGACGCGAGCTACCGCTATCTGGCCGAGTCGATCCGCATGCATCCGGATCAGGACACGCTCAAACAGATGATGGAAGGCGCAGGCTTTGACCGCGTCGACTATTTCAATCTCGCCGCCGGTGTGGTGGCGCTGCATCGCGGGTTCAAATACTGACATGTTGCTCTTGACGCGTGCCGTGCCAGTGGCATTTGCGCTGCTGTTGAGCGCCTGCGGCGCCCTCAACCCTGTCGGCGGCGCGCGCTCCCAACCGGCTCCGCGCAGCGAAGCCCCACCCGCGCGCAGCACACCGTCTGCCTCATCGGCGGGCAGTGGCGTGCCCGCAACGGCACCAGTGGTGCAGCGACGTGGCGGCGCCTATTACCAGGACGACGGTCCCGGCGACAGCGCGCCGCCCAATCTTGAAGCCACCCCCGACGCCGTGCCAAAGGATGAGCCGCCGCTGCGCAGCGCGACCAATCGCACCTACGTGGTGTTCGGCAAGAGCTACACCCCGTTCACCGATGAAAGGCCGTTCTCCCAGCGCGGCGTCGGCTCCTGGTATGGCCGCAAGTTTCACGGACAAAAGACGTCGTCGGGCGAGCCGTATGACATGTACGCGATGACGGCGGCGCACCCGACACTGCCGATTCCGAGCTACGTGCGCGTCACCAACGTGTCCAACGGCAGAAGTGTGGTGGTTAGGGTCAACGACCGCGGACCATTCCATTCCGAGCGGGTGATCGACCTCTCGTTCACCGCCGCACTCAAGCTCGATTACGTCAACCAGGGCAGCGCGCTCGTTGAGGTGGTGCGCGTGCGCGCCGGAGATCCCACGCTGGTGGCCGCCAGTCGGGTGGGCGGCGCGGCGCCGGCCGGCTCTCTCCCTGCGGCGCCGAGCGCCGGTGCCAAGCCCGCTGCTCCGACCCAAACGGCGCAGGCACCCTCTCCAAAACCCGCTTCCACCAACGCTTCTGGCAGTGAACCCCTGCAAACCGGCTCCCAGAGCGGCCCTGTGGCCACCGTACAAACGGTGATTGCCACCGTGGAGCCCGCCACGGTCAACTTGCCGGTCAACACTCAGCCCGACGGTGTGTATCTGCAGATCGGCGCCTTCGGCGCCCGCGAGGGCGCCGAGAGCTTCCGCACGCGCGTGTCGCAACAGCTGGCGTGGTTGACCGAATCCATCTTCGTGGTGTCGGGCAACAACCTGCATCGCCTGCAAGTGGGGCCGTACAAAAATCGCGACGAGGCCGCCAAGATCGCCGAGAAGATGCGCGAGACCCTGCAGCTCAAACCGGTGTTCGTGCTGCGCTAGGGCATCGCTGCGGGTTCGCCACGCCACGCCGCCATACCGCAACACTGCGACGGCGGGGCGCTGCGCGCAGGTGCAGACGCGAGGTCAAGACGTGTCCTTCTTGAGCGCCAATGCCGCTTGGTACAACGCGTTTTTCGATTGCCCGGTAATGCGCGCCGCCAGCGCCGCTGCCGATTTCACTGGCAGCTCTTCGAGCAGCAGTGACAGCACGCGGCGCGTTTCGTCATCGAGTCCGGTAGCGCGCGCCGGCGCGGCTTCGATCAACACCACAAATTCGCCGCGCTGCTGATTGGCATCGGCAGCAAGCCAGGCGTGCAACTCGCTCGCAGCGCAGGCATGCAGGGTTTCGAAACGCTTGGTCAGTTCGCGCGCGATCACGACGCGGCGCGCGGGTTCGAACACGGTACCGATGTCGGTGGCAAGGTCGAGAATGCGATGCGGCGCTTCATAGAGCGCCACGGTGGCGGCAAGCCCCCGCAAAGCTTCCAGTGCGGCGACACGCGCGCCGCGCTTGGGCGAAAGAAAGCCGGTAAAGTGAAACGGCCCCTCAAAGCCTGAAGCCGACAGTGCCGCCGTGAGCGCATTGGCGCCGGGCACGGGCACCACGGCAAAGCCGGCATCGCGCACGGCACGCACGATGCGCGCACCGGGGTCGGACACTGCAGGTGTGCCGGCGTCGCTGATCAAGGCCACACTCTTGCCTTCGTGCAACAGCGCGACGATGCGTGCCGCCGCCGCCGCTTCGTTGTGCTGGTGCGCGGCGATGGTCCTGGTGGCGATGCCGTGATGGCGCAGCAGGGTGGCAGAAGTGCGGGTGTCTTCGGCGGCAATCACGTCCACGCCACGCAGTGTGGCGATGGCACGCAGCGTGATGTCATCGAGGTGACCGAGCGGCGTGGCCACCACATATAATGATTTTGGCGATACGCAGCCTGCACTCGACGCATTGGAAGCGGGTTCGGTCGAGACCATCTCTCCTGCGGCAGACTGCTCAGCGCGTGATGCCGGCGAAGGTGATGCGGGCGCGGCAGGCGATGCCCTCGATGGTGCCGCCGCGCGCACCTCACCCGATGCGTCCTCTGGCTGTTGTGTCCGGGAGTCTTTGTGATCACCGAGCGGCATGGTCGGCATTTCCTGATGTGCGGCGTTTTTGACGCGAGGCCTGCATTGTGCGCGGCCCGGGACACGGCGGCAAGTGCCGCCACCAGGGGCGTAACCATTGTCAGCGTGATCCATGTCGATGGCTGTCCCGCGCGTGAACCGGGTAAGGCCCGGAATCGCGATGGCGAAGTGGGTGCCATCAGGTGACTGGGTACGAGAGTCTGGCGCAGCCATGACCTACCTGCGCCGTGAACCCAACCTGCAGCGCGGTGCGGCCGCCGAACGGCGCGCCTGCCTGCATCTGGAAGCACAGGGCCTGCGGGTCATCACGCGCAACTACCGCTGCCGCATGGGCGAGATTGATTTGGTGATGCTCGATGGTGACGCCGTGGTGTTTGTTGAAGTGCGCATGCGCGGGCGCGGAGCGCTGGTGAGCGCCGCCGAGAGCATTGACGTACACAAGCAGTCGCGCCTGATCGCCGCAGCGCAGCACTATTTGATGATGCAGAAGGGTGTGGCCAACCTGCCCTGCCGCTTCGATTGCGTGCTGCTCGGCAGCCACGATGACGGGCCGATCGAGTGGATCAAAAGCGCGTTTACGCTCTGAGAAAGCAGCCGTGGGGGCGGTCGTGAAGGCGCACCCCAGGCCGGTACTGCGCGGCAATGTCCAACAGCGCGCCGCTATAATCGCCCCATGAAATTACAGGCACGCATGCGCGAACATTTTCTCGCCAGCAGCGAGGTCAAACGCAAGGCCGCCGATACGCTGGCAGCGCCAGTGACGGCAGCAGTCGAGTTGATGGTGGCGTCGTTGATGAGCGGCGGCAAGATACTCGCGTGCGGCAACGGCGGCTCGGCGGGCGACGCCCAACACTTCGCCGCCGAACTGGTGGGCCGCTTCGAGCGCGAGCGGCCCGGCCTGGCAGCGATCTCGCTCACAACCGACAGTTCGATTCTCACCGCAGTTGCCAACGATTACGACTACCTCCAGGTGTTTTCCAAGCAAGTGGAAGCCATCGGCAGCCCGGGCGATGTGCTGCTGGCCATTTCGACCAGCGGCAAGTCGGGCAATGTATTGGCCGCAATCGAAGCGGCACATGCGCGCGAAATGCACGTGGTGGCCCTGACCGGCAAAGACGGCGGCGCCATGGCGCAACTCCTGGGCGCCGGTGATGTCGAACTGCGTGCACCGGCCGACCGCACCGCGCGCATCCAGGAAACCCACCTCACGCTGATCCACTGCTTGTGCGACGGCATCGATTATTCACTGCTCGGAGAAGACTGATGAACATTCGCCCTCTACGCTGTGCTCCCTGGCTGGTTCTGGCGCTATTGCTGCCTGTCTTGCAGGGCTGTTTCCCGGTGATCGCCGGGGGTATTGCAGCGGGCGCGCTAACAGTTGACGACCGCCGTACGCTCGGCGCCCAGACCGAAGACAAGGCCATCCTTCTCAAGGCCGAAGGGCGCATCAGCGAACGCTTTGGCAACCGTGCCAATGTCAACGTCACCAGCTTCAACCGCAAGGTGCTGCTCACCGGTGAAGTGCCCGACGTTGTCGCAAAGGTCGACGCCGAGCGCATTGCCGGTGGCGTCGAGAACGTAGCCTCGATTGTCAATGAACTGCAAGTTGCCGGGGCGTCATCGATTGGTGCGCGCACCAATGACGCCATCCTCACCGGCAAGGTCAAGGGCAATTTTGTCGACGACAAGGAATTGCTGGCCAATGCTTTCAAAGTAGTGACTGAAGCCGGGGTGGTTTACCTGATGGGCCTGGTCACGCGCGAAGAAGGTGACCGCGCAGCGCAAGTGGCAGCACGCACCAGCGGCGTCAAGCAGGTGGTCAAGGTGTTCGAATACGTTGCTGTCGCGCCGCGCAAAGCGGAAGACAACACCAAGAAGTAGCCCGCCAGGGCGGCTCGCCTTGGCGCGCCCTTGCACGTTTAGCCGGCCCGCCGCCGCAACCAGCGCATCAGGCTGCCAAGCACCGGCAACTTCTCATAGAGTTCTTCGGCAGCGTCCCAGTAGTCGCGATGCACGGCGACGCGCCCATCGGCGGCAAAGCGCAGGTGTGTCGCGCCGCGAATCACCTGCGTGGTGGCGATGTCGAACCGCTTCATGCGAAAGCGAAATTCCCAGGTCAGGAATGCGCTGGCGCCTTGCTCTACTGCCTCCAGCACCACGAAGCGCGGCGCGTCGACCTGGACAAACATGTGTTCAAACACGCGTGCAATCGCCGCGACGCCGCGCACTTCGTTGAACGGGTCTTTGAAGCTTGCGTCGTCGTCATAGACGGATCCGATGCGCGCCACTGCTGCCGCATCGAGCGTCTCGTAAAACGTGATGACGTTCTGCAGCGCAGTGCTGCGCGCGCCATTGCTCATGCCGTCGATACCTGCGCTCATGGTTTCACCGCCTTGCCGATCAGCGCAAAGTAGAGCGTATAGGGCAACAGCCGCAAGGTGTGCAGCCAACGCGTAAAGCGCTTCGGAAAATGCATCTCGAACTCCCCGGCAGCAAAGCCGGCAAGGATGTGCCCCGCCGCCGCCTCGGCCGAAATGAGTGCGGGCATCCTGAAGGTGTTCTGCTGCGTCAGCGGCGTATCGACAAAGCCCGGATTGATCAATGTGACGGCGATTCCCTTCGGCGACAAATCAAGGTAGAGCGTCTCGGCCAGATTGATCAATGCAGCCTTCGATGGTCCGTAGGCCAGCGCCATCGGCAAGCCGCGCAGGCCCGCTACGCTCGACACGATGGCGATGCAGGGATGGCTGGCGGCACGCGCAAGGTAGTCGGGCAGTATCGCCGCGAGGCCGTTGGTCACACCGTGATAGTTGATCGCGAAGTGCTCGTTCATGTGCGCGAGATCGAAGGCGTCGGCACGCATCGGTGAATAGGTGCCGGCATTGAAGAGCGTGACGTCGGCGCCGCCCCACTGCGCCACGATGGTGGCGTAGGCGTGGGCCTGCGCGGCGGCGTCGCGCACATCGAGCGGCAATACCAACGCGCCCGGCATGCCGGCAGCGAGTGCAGCGAGCTTGTCGTGCGAGCGTGCCGACAGCGCGAGGCGCGCACCTGCACCGGCCAGGCGTTGCGCCAGCGCCGCGCCAATGCCGGTCGAGGCGCCGATGATCCAGACGCGCTTGCCACGCCAGTCACGGATCGGGGGGTTGAGTGACATCGCTACGTTCCCTTCAAATCCGCTCAGGGGCGCTTGGTGAATGACAGCGTGACTTCGCCGAGGCGAAAACCGAACTTGCTCATCTGCGCGCGATTGATCATCACCTTGTCGTCGACCAGATACATCCAGTCATCCATATCGACTTCAATCACTTTACCGTCAACCGGGAGCTTGAGCACATAGCCCCAGCGCAGCGCATTGCCCGCTGCCTGCCCTTGTGCTTCGCCCAGGACGTCGGCTGCGGTGCCGGTGTAGCGGCCCCCCGGGAGTTTCTTGATCGTCCACACGCGCTTCTCGCGGGTGCCGTCGGAATAGGTGAAGTCTTCATCAAGGATGCCGGTGTCGCCGGTCCAGGTGCCGCGCAACACCACCGTGAAGCGTTTGATGACCTTGCCGGAGCGATCCTGAAACATGCCCCAGGCATCGACGGTGCCGTTGAAGTAGCGGTCCAGTTCGAGCACCGGCTTCTCGTCGCGATAGGCGTCGGGCTGCACGCTGGCGCAGGCGGACAGCAACAGGGTGGCGGTGAGCAGGGCAAGATGGCGCAACCAGCGAAGCATGATGTTTCCTTAAGCGTTGAGATCGGATTTGAGCAACAGCAGCGCAGCACACAGCTTGAGCGCGCACGGCACCAGACAGTAGGCCAGGGCAAGCGCACCCGTTCCTGCGGCCAGCGCGTCTGCGCCTGCAGCGAGGGCGCCAGGCTGATAACCCGCTCCGGGTTGATAACCTGCCATTTGCAAAGCAGGCAGAGCAAGCCCCGCAGCGAGGGCGAGATTGAGCTTTGTCACGAGATTCCAGACACCGAAGTAGGCGCCTTCGCGTCCGCTCGATTGATCGCGCTCGATCACGTCGGCCAACAGCGCAGGCGGCAGCGCGAGATCGGCGCCGAGTGCAGCACCCGAAGCCGCACAGATGATCGCGAATGCAAGAGTGTCGCCCGGCCCGAGCAGGTACGCCCAGGCAAAGGCCGCGACCGCAAGGGCCATAGAGGCCAGCCAAGCGCGGCGCTTGCCAAACCGTCGCGCGGCACGCACCCACAGCGGCAGCGTGACGGCAGCGCTGACGAAATACAGTGCGAGCAGGCGTCCGCTCGCCGACTCTGCGCGCAACACGTCAGCGACAAAAAACAAGAACAGCGTTGCCGGCAGCGCCGAGGCGATGCCATTGAGCGCGAACACCGCCAGCAGGCGGCGCATGCGCGGGCTCGCCAGCGCACTCCAGAGACTGCCTGAAGAATGGCTGCTGGAGCGGCTTTCCGGAGGTTTGCCTGCCGCGCCACCAGCCGGCGCAAAGCGCAAAGTGATGAACGCACACAAGACCAGCAGCCCGACAAACACCACGCTCGCCGACGGCAATCCGGCTTCCACTGCGGCGCCTGCGGCAATCGTGCCGGCCGCAGCGGCGGCATCTGCTGCGCCACGCGTGCCAGCCGGGGCGAGCGCCTGCGGCAACAGCGAGGCCAGCACCACGCCGGCCAGGCCGAGGCCCTCACGGCTTGCCGTGACCACGGTGCGTTGATGCGCATCGCTGGTGATGCAGGCACCCCAGGCCTGATACGCAATATTGGCTGCTGAAAACCCGAGATAGACCACGGCAAGCGAGAGGCCGAACCAGAGCGCCAGCCCGGCTGTACTTGCAAGCGGCGGATGAAACAGCATGACCATGCCTGCCGCCAGCGGCAACAGGAACAGCGCGATGAATTGCTTGCGCTGCTGCACGCGGTCAGACCACGCGCCCAGCCAGGGATCGATGAAGGCGTCGGCCAGTCGCGCCGCCAGCAGCAATGCGCCAGCCAACCCCAACGAGAGGCCGAGGCCGGCATAAAACTTCGGCGCGTACACATACAGGGGCAGCGCGGCAAACGCCAGCGGCAGGCCCAACAAGGCGTAGGCCCAGACTTGGGCGCGCCCGATAAGAGCAGTTGGAGCAGGCTCCAGAGCGGGCGCAGAAGCCGCCAGCGTCACCGGTCGAGCCCGAGCAGGCGCGCCCTGAATGCCGGCGCGCTGGACCGCGCATCGAGCCAGATGGCAAAGAACGCACGGGCGAGCCGGGCATCGGCGATTTCACCCGCGGCCTTGCCATTGAAGAAGAACACTGCCTTGTCACCGCTGCTCACGCCAGTGAGGCGGTCACCTTGACGCACGTCCGGGAAAATGCGTGTCAGCAGCGGCAGCCAGGCTGCGCGTTCGGCCTCGGTACCGATCCCGAGCGCAGCGATTTCGTCAATGCTGCGCTCGGCAATCTTGACGCCTTTGAGTTCGCGCGCATAGGCGAGCTCCAGCGCGTGCGGCTGATTGGCGGCGAATTTACCTTCGGGCGCAAACAGCGCGCCGTCGTAGACCTGGAAACCAAACCAGGTGAAGCGGCCCTGCCCGACCATGGCCGCCTTGGGGACCAACTCGCGGATGTGCGCGCCGGGTTCCGCAATTTGCGCACTCGCTTGGGCCGTCGTTTGCACGCCGGGTTGCGCCAGCACAGGTGCCACCATCAGCGCCAGGCTCGCGCTGCACAGCGGCGCTGCCACAGCGCGGCCCAGCGCACGCCGCAGCAGCGCGAGCCGGCTATGCATGACGCAACTCAAACTGGACCACGTCGGTCGAGCCGGCGTTGAAGGCGCCTTCGCAATAGGCGAGATAAAACTCCCACAGGCGCACAAAGCGTTGATCAAAGCCCTGCTCACGCACTTGTGGCAACACGTCCATGAACGCGGCGCGCCAGCGCTTGAGCGTCTCGGCGTAGTCGCGGCCGAAGCGCAGGCTGCCGGCCGACGTCAGACCGGCTGCGGCAGCACGCGCAAGAAACTCAGTGGGCGAGGGCAGCATGCCGCCGGGGAAAATGTACTGCTGGATGAAATCGGTACCCACGCGATAGCGCGCAAACAGCGCTTCATCAATCGTGATCGACTGCACCAGCGCGCGCCCGCCCGGCTTGAGATTGCGCTTGACGGCGGCGAAGTAGGCATCCCAGTATTGCTCGCCGACGGCCTCGAACATTTCGATCGAGACGACGTGGTCGAAGCCGCCATGCACCTTGTCCGCAAAGTCGCGGTAGTCGACCAGCAGCAGTTCGGCTTGCGTGCCCAGTCCTGCGGCATCGAGGCGCGCGCGCGCCCACTCGAGCTGCTCAGTCGATAGCGTCAGGCCGGTGACATGCGCGCCGCATTCGCGGATCGCTGCCTCGGCAAAGCCGCCCCAACCACAACCAATTTCAAGAATACGATCACCCGGCTGCACCTTTAGCTCGCGCAGGATGCGCCGGTACTTGGCCAGTTGGGCGTCCTGCAGACTCAGGGCATGGTCGCCATCAAACAGTGCGCTCGAATAAGTCATCGACGCGTCGAGCCACAAGCGGTAAAACTGGTTGCCGAGGTCATAGTGCGCTTCGATGTTTTTCCTGGCGCGCTTCCTGGTATTGGCGTTGAGCCAATGACGCACCCGGTAGGCCAGGCTGCCAAGCCACGAACCGTAGATCGCGCCCTCCATCGCGCTGCGGTTGCGGCAGAACAGTTCAATCAGGCCCGGCACGTCATCGCACTGCCAGCGTCCCTCCATCCAGGTTTCGGCAAAGCCGATGTCGCCGCTTTTGAGGCAGCGTTGCAGTACATCCCAGTCGGCCAGCGTGATGCGCACGGCCCGGCCACTGCCGGCGTGCCCGAAAGTTTGGTGAAAGCCTTGCGGGCCTTCGACGATCAGGGTGCCGCCCTCGATACGCCGCAAAAAGCTGAAGATGGCGCGCGCTGCGTAGGGCGCGCGAATGGTACTGACCGCGTCAGTGGCATGGGTGCTTGCGTTGACGTGGAGATGATGGTGCTCGCCGGATGCGGCAGCGCTGCGGGTATTCATGAGCGTTTTCTGTTGAATGGATGGAAGGAAGGCAGACGATGGGTCAGCGCTGGTACTGGGGTGGCGCTGCGCACTACCCCGGTGTTGAGCGCGAGTTCAGCGCGTGACAAACTGCGCAGGCAATGCGGGTTTGCGAAAGAACGGCACGCGTTTGACCCACAAGCGCACTGCCTGCCAGTGAATGCGTGCGACGACACCGAATGTCATCAACGGATGTTGTACACAGGCCAGCAGCAGGGAGCGCGCATTGAATGCATGCGCGGTGCCGCCAATGCTGGTGTGAATCAGGTCCCCGCCAGCGTCGTGGTAGTCGATGCGCGCGACGCTGCGCGCCAGGCCGCCCGGCGCACGCCTGCCTGGGGCGGTGGCAAGCGTGCCTGTGTTGGCATTGAGAAAGCGAAAGCGGTAGCCGCCCTTGATGGCACAGAACGGCGACACATGAAACACCTTGCGTGCGGTCAGCAACTGGCCGTTGCGGATCGCGGGTGCCGGGGCCGGTGTCGCATCCTGCGCCGCGTCGAGCAGGTAGCAGTGGCGCTCGCCGAAGGTGTTGTTGACCTCGGCCAGTACCGCGCGCAGACTGCCGTCCGCGCGATGGCAAAACCAGAAGCTCACCGGATTGAACACGTAGCCGAGCACGCGCGGGAAACATTGCAGCCAGATGTCGCCATCGGCATCGCCGATGCCCTCGCTTTGCAGCAGCGCACGGACCCAAGCTTGCAGATCGCCGCCGCCGCCGCCGTGGTCAGCCTGATGAAACGAGAGCAGGTTGAAGCGATCAACCGAAAACACGGCATTCGATAGCTCATGCAAGCGGTGCAGGGGAAACTTGAGGAAAAACACGCCGTAGCGAAACGCGTTCGCCGCCGGGCGCAGGCGGCGGTGCAGCACTTCGCCGCGATACAGCCAGGGCCGGAGGGGCCTCGCGGCGGGGGGTGTGGTCGCGGTGGCGCCAATGCCGGCAACGGTGCGATTCGTCATGCTGCCTCGCGCCATTGACCCGCCGGCGGCGTCGCCAGAATCCGTGCGGCCGCATCCTGCCCGGCGCTCACACCATCTTCGTGAAAGCCATAGCCGCACCAGGCGCCGGCAAACCAGATGCGGTCCACACCTTGTATCGAGGGCAGCTGCCGTTGCGCCGCGATCGCGGCCTGGTCAAACACCGGGTGCGCGTACTCGATGCGCTTGATCACTTTGGCGGCAGCTGGTTCACTGAACGGGTTGAGCGTCACCATCACCGGCGTGCTGAAGGGCAAAGGCTGCAACTTGTTGATCAGATAAGTGACGGCGACGGCGCGTTGGTCAAGTGTGTCCGTGCCCTGCGCCAGATAGTTCCAGGCGGCCCACGCGGCGCGGCGCTGCGGCAGCAGTGTGGTATCGGTATGCAGCCACGCCACATTGGGCTGGTAGCCGATGGCAGACAGCACGGCAGCTTCGGCGGCACTGGGCGCTTCAAGCAGGGTGAGCGATTGATCGGGATGGCAGGCCAATACCACTGCATCGAAGCGTTCCACGCCGCTGGCACTGGTCACCAGGACGCCCTTGCCGTCACCTGCGCGCTTGACGGTCCGCACCGGGTGATTCAAGCGTGCATCGCTCTGTGTGGCGAGAATGCGGCGCACATACGCGCGCGCGCCGTTCTGCACCGTGAACCATTGCGGCCGGTTGCTCACTTGCAGAAGACCGTGGTTGTGGCAGAAGCGCGCGAACGTGGCGAAGGGATACGCCAACATGGTTTCGGTGGGACACGACCAGATCGCGCCGGCCATTGGCAGCAGGTACCAGTCGCGAAACGCGCGGCTGTAGCGGCCGCGTTCCAGATAGGCGCCCAGTGACACGACGCTGCGGCTCTGGGCATCGTCTGCGCGCGCATCGTGCAAGTGCCCCGACAGCGCCGCCGCGCTTGCATCACGGTTGAAACGCATGATGTCGCGCAGCATTGCCCAGAAGCGCGGCTTGAACAGATTGGCGGGTTGCGCAAACAGGCTGGCCAGGCTGGTGCCGGCCCATTCGATCTCGCGCTGCGCGCCACCCAGGCTGACCGAAAACGACATTTCGCTCTTGGCAACCGGTACGCCGAGCGCAGTGAACAGGCT
>JANLTL010000647.1:0-1890 GCA_031362905.1 Burkholderiales bacterium
GGCCGAGCCGTAATTCAGCGCATCCGGATTTTTCTTGGCGAATTCCACCAGCTCTTTCAGATTTTTCGCTTTCACTTTTTCCGAATGCACCACCAGCATGCTGGGCACTTTGGCGAGCAAGGTGATCGGCACGAAATCCTTCACCGGATCGTACGGCAATTTCTCGAACATGGCGGGGTTCACCGCCAGCGTGCCGACATGGCCGAGGATGATGGTGTAGCCATCAGGTGCGCTGGTTTTGGCCTCCTGCATGGCGATATTGCCGGCGCCGCCGGGCTTGCTCTCCACCACCACCGTCTGGCCGAGAATTTTCGACATCTCTCCCGCGAACGAGCGCGAGACGATATCCGAACTGCCGCCCGGCGCAAACGGCACCAGCAATCGGATGGGTTTGTTGGGATAGTTTTGCGCAAACGCCATGCTCGACACGCACATCAGCAATGCCAGCGCAGCCCGCCCGACACATGCGACCATCTCTCGTTTCGCCATCATTTCGAATCCTCAATTGTTGGTGTGCATACCGGCTGAAAAACCCGCTTCCGGTACAATCAATTTCAACTTTAACCGACCTCGACAGAATTCACCATGACCACCCCCAAATACCGCTCCTTCGCCATCACGCAAGGCAACGAACGCGCCCCCAACCGCTCCATGCTGCGCGGCATCGGCTACCAGGATGACGACTTCAAGAAACCCTTCATCGGCTTAGCCAACGGCCATTCCACGCTGAACCCCTGCAACGCCGGCATCCAGCCGCTGGCCGATGCCGCCGACAAAGCCATCCGCGAATCCGGTGGCATGCCGCAGATGTTCGGCACCATCACCGTCACCGACGGCATCTCGATGGGCACCGAAGGCATGAAGTATTCGCTCGTGAGCCGCGAAGTGATTGCCGACTCCATCGAGACCGCCTGCCAATCGCAATTCATGGATGGCGTGCTCGCCATCGGCGCGTGCGACAAGAACCTGCCGGGCGCGATGATCGGTGTGCTACGCATGAACATTCCCGCCATCATGGTTTACGGCGGCACCATCAAGCCCGGACATTACAAAGGCCAGGACCTGCAGGTCGTTTCCGTGTTCGAAGCCGTCGGCGCCTTCAACGCCGGCAAAATGAGCGAGGAAGATTTCGGCTGCATCGAGCGCTGCGCGATCCCCGGTGTGGGCGCCTGCGGGGGCATGTACACCGCCAACACCATGTCCAGTGCCTGCGAAGCGATCGGTATCTCGCTGCCCTACTCATCCACCATGGCCGCCGAAGACCAGGAGAAGAAAGATTCCGCCGCCGAATCCGCGCGCGTGCTGCTGGAAGCCGTGAAGAACAACATCCGTCCGCGAGACATCGTCACCCGCAAGTCCCTTGAGAACACGGTCGCCGTCATCATGGCCGTGGGTGGCTCAACGAATGCGGTGCTGCACTTCCTCGCCATCGCCCACGCGGCAGACGTGGAGTGGACCATCGACGACTTCGAGCGCATGCGCAAGAAGGTGCCGGTGATATGTGACCTGAAGCCCTCCGGCAAATATGTGGCGGTGGATTTGCACAAGGCCGGCGGCATCCCGCAGGTGATGAAGATTTTGCTCAACGCCGGATTGCTGCACGGCGACTGCATGACCATCACCGGCAAGACCATCGCCGAGACTTTGAAAGATATCCCGGACGTGCCGGTGAATTTTCCGAATGCGGAATTCCCCGTCATTCACACCATCGAAAACGCGCTCTACAAACAAGGCCACCTCGCCATCCTCAAAGGCAACCTCGCCCCCGAAGGCTGCGTGGCCAAGATCACCGGCCTCAAGAACCCCGTCATCACCGGCCCCGCGCGCGTATTCGATTCCGAACCGCAATTGATGGAAGCCATCATGAGTGATGCGATCAATCACGGCGAC
>JANLTL010000703.1:0-1974 GCA_031362905.1 Burkholderiales bacterium
GTCTAGCGGGTGGGCTTGAACATGTCACGCAACCGCTGACGAATCAGGTCATCCACCTGATATAGCGGGGCGACGATTGCGAGGCTCTGCAACAGCTTGGTGAGATTTTCCTGGCGGTCGAAGTAGTAGCGCCCCTCCGGCGTGTGGTGTACGTACCACGCGACGTCTTCAAGTTCATCGAAGGCGGCGAGAAAATCCGAAGGTTCGCGCAGAGGTGAGATCAGGCACTCGACCATCTCTTCGCGCGTCAGGCCCTTGACCGAATTGACTGCGGTGGAAAGGCTGGCAGTGAGCAGCAGCGCGCCGATTTGGGTTGCGGCTTCCTTGCCGTTGGAAAGATCAATCACTTGCGCATGGGCCGAATGCTGGGCATCCCACAAGTCTTTGGCGATCACGTCGCGCATGCCGGAAATTTCGGTCAGCTTGTCGCGCACCTCGGCGATGCCGAGGTCGAAGTGTTGCGGGCCGATCAGGAATACGTCATTGGCTGAACGGTCCCAGACCGAGCGCAGCAAGCGCGATACCAATTCGATCAGACCGCGCGTTTGCTTGAACTGCTCGTTTTCCTTGAAGAGCGCGATGACATTTTTCAGACGCGGATGAAACGGATATGTGGCGAAAATCTCGTCGGCAATTGCCTCTGTGCCACGATTGGCTGTTTTTGACTTTGCCGCTTCTTCGAGTTTTTTGCCAAAGGCCGAAGCGATGTCCTCGATCTCGGCCTTGTCCGGCAGGGTCTTGAACAGACGCTTGCGCAGGATGTCGTAAATCTCGTTGGCTGCCAGATCGACCGGGGTGATGGTGCGCTCCTGGCGTCCCAATTCGGAGTGTGCATCCTGCAATGCACGGTTGATCAGCTTGGCGCCGGAATCGTAGGCGGCCGCGAGGTCTGATACCACCACGCACACGTTTTTCTTCTTGCCCGCCGCTGTGAGCAGATTCGCGAAAGCGCGGGTAGCGATATCAGCGACTGTGCCGTTGCCCACCTTTTGCGTATCGAGATAGTGGAAGTACGGCGGCATTTCATCGAGCAGGATCAACACAGGATCGCTGCCGTCCAACAACTTCAGCCAATCCGATTCATCGGGCGCTTTCGGCCCGCCGGTCCAGAACGCCTTGAACTGCTCGCCCTTGCCCAACTGGTGAGCGATCTCGCCCCAGAAGAAGTGTTCGGGGTTGTTGCGTCCGTTGAAGGCCGCGATGCTCGCGCCTTTGAATCCGTCGGCGTGGGCCATGCCGCCGCAGTAGGTCTTGCGCAAACTGGCGTGCCGGGCCAGCAGGCCAAAACCGACAAGCAAGTGCGTTTTGCCGCCGCCCATTGCTTGCTTCAGATGAAATATTGCCTGTGATGACGCTCCTGCAAGACGCGCGATGCCCTCAGTGATGAGATCTTGCATTCCTTGCGTGATGAAGGTCTTCTCGAAAAACGCCTTTCCATCGCCCTCCGCGCCGATCAATTCATCGAGCTGCTCGATCTGGTCGGAAAGCTTGATTGAGGTGGCGTTGGCTTGCAGTACGCAGGCGTCACGAACGGTTTTCATGGGTGGAGGAGATGGTCCATTTTTGTTTTGACGAAAAATTCGGAGAAGCGGTGACAACTGCTAAGGATACACAGCTTTAGGACGCCTTATTCTTCCGGCTAAAGAACGTCCGTTTGGAGCTCACCCAGATTTGATCAAACCTAAGGCTGTAGAGCGGCTCCCACCAAAGTTATCAGGCCGGAACGCCACGTAGAACCGCTCCCACCAACGATTCTGTCGATGCAGCTAGAGCGGCTTTTTCTTCATCAACGCCGTCAGCTCGCCAACGATGCCGCGCCGGAACGCGAGTACGCAAATCTCGAAGATCAGGCCGATGACGATGGTCACCTCGACCAATTGAATTTCGAGGTGACGCGATCACCGCCTCTAGCCCAAAGCCGACGCTTTCAACCTGAGCAGCACCGACACCATCATCAGGTCGCCCGCGCTGAAC
>JANLTL010000714.1:0-2948 GCA_031362905.1 Burkholderiales bacterium
CGGATTTTCGTTCGGTGAGCGATGCCACCGTACTTTACGACGCGCCCGCCATACGCGGCAAGAAACTCTACGTCGCACCGCGCGGCATGCCCCTCGAGGTCATCGTCATCAATGAGACCTGGGTGCGGGTGCGCGACAAAAGCGGCGATCTTTGCTGGATCGAGCGCAAATTCCTCTCGGACAAACGCACGGTGATCGCCAACGCCCCCATGGTGGTACTGCGCGAGCAGGCCAGTGACAGTGCCAAGGCCGTCATCACGGTGGCGCAGCATGTCGTGTTCGATTTGATCGAAGCGCCCTCTTCGGGCTGGGCCAAGGTCAGGCATCGCGATGGCGCCACCGGCTTTGTCGCGATCAACCAGGTCTGGGGTCTGTGAGTGACCGTTGATCCCGATGCTCTTGCGACGGTCTGCTTGATGCACGATCACCGCCCATGAAAATTTGCATACTCGGTGCCGGCGCGTGGGGCACATCGCTGGCCGTCACACTCGCCGGCACGCACGAGGTCACGTTGTACGCGCGTGAAGATGGCCTGCCGGCACAGATGCAGGCCACGCGCGAGAACAAACAGTTTCTGCCGGGCATCACCATTCCGCCAGCAGTAACGCCAACCGCTGACTTTTCCATGGCGGCAAGCGCTGACCTCGTCATCGCTGCGACCTCAGTGGCCGGCTTGCGCCCGACCTTAAGGCAGCTGTGTACCTTCCACAGCGACACCGGCAACCCTGCGGGCGACCGCACACAGCATGCCGGCGGCAGGGTAACAGGCGCCGCGCCGGTGATTTGGCTCTGCAAGGGCTTCGAGACCGGCACGGCCAAGCTGCCGCACCAAATCGCTGCCGAAGAACTGCCTGCCGGCGCACGCTACGGTGCGCTCTCCGGCCCGAGTTTCGCCATTGAAGTCGCGCGCGGCTTGCCAGTCGCCCTCACGCTCGCGTCACCCGATCACGCCTTTGCCACGCGATCGGCTGCGCAATTGCACGGCGGCATGATGCGTGTGTATTCAAGCAATGACATCGCAGGCGTGGAAGTCGGCGGCGCGGTCAAAAACGTCATGGCGATCGCCACCGGCATCGCCGACGGCCTCGGGCTGGGCCACAACGCGCGCGCGGCCCTGATCACGCGCGGACTCGCCGAAATGGCGCGCCTCGGCGTCGCGCTGGGCGGCAAAATGGAAACCTTCATGGGCCTCACCGGCATGGGCGACCTGATCCTCACCGCCACCGGCGACCTCTCGCGCAACCGCACGGTGGGCCTGAAGCTCGCCTCCATGCAAAAGCTTGACGACGTGCTCGGCAGTCTCGGCCACGTCGCCGAAGGTGTCTACACCGCGCGTGAGACGCTGGCCCTGGCCCAAAAACATGGCGTCGACATGCCGATCACGCGCGCGGTCTGCGCTGTGCTCTTCGAAGGCGCCAAACCGCGTGATGCGGTGGCCAGCTTGCTGGCCCGTGAGGCAAAAGACGAATAGGCCGTTGCGCAGTAAAGCGCCGTGCACCACGGCGCCAGCCCGCGCGTCCAACCCCGGTCAGTCGCCGCTGACCGCTGACCGCTGACCAGAGCTGAAGGCAAGTGCGGCTACAGCTTGAGCATGCTGGGTAACCAGAGGCTAATTGCCGGGAACGCGACCAGAATCGCGAGGCGAATGCAGTCAGCCACCACAAACGGCGTCACCCCGCGAAAGATGGTGGCGGTGGACACCTGCGGCAACAGGCTGCGCACCACGAACATGTTCATGCCGACCGGCGGCGAGATCAAGCCAATCTCGACCACCACCACGATGATGATGCCGAACCACACCGGGTCGAACCCCATGCTGACCACCAGCGGAAAGAAAATCGGCACGGTGAGCAGAATCATCGACAGCTCTTCCATCGCCGTGCCCAGGATCACATAGATGATGCAAATGGCCGTCATCACCAGCATCGGGTGAATCTGATACTGCGCAACGAAGTCTTTCAAGTCGTTGGGCATCGACGTGAACTTGATGAAGTTGGCGAAGATCAGCGCGCCAATCAATATCAGGAACAGCATGGCCGTGGTGCGCGCGCTCTCGACCAGCACGTCATACAGGATTTTCCAGGTCAGCACGCGCCGCACCAGCGCAAAAACGAAAGCGCCAAACGCGCCGATGCCGGCCCCCTCGGTCGCGGTAAACAGGCCGCCGTAGATGCCGCCCATCACCAGCGCGAACAGCACCACCACACCCCAGATGTCGCGAATCGCAGTCAGGCGCTCGCTCCAGCTGGCGCGCTTGTCGCGCGGGCCGGCAGCCGGATCACGCCAGCAGATGAACTGCACCGCAAGGCAAAGCAGCAAGGTAGCGAGCAATCCGGGAATCACGCCGGCGGCAAACAGCTTGCCGATGTTGGTCTCGGTCATGATGCCGTAGATCACCATGATGGTCGAAGGCGGGATCAGAATCCCCAGGGTGCCGCCGGCCGCAATCGAGCCGGTGGACAACTCGTCGCTGTAGCCGATATCCTTCATCGACGGATAGGCCACCTTGGTCATGGTCGCCGCAGTCGCGATCGACGAGCCGCAAATCGCGCCAAAGCCCGCACAGGCCATGACGGTGGCCATCGCGAGGCCGCCGCGAAAATGGCCGACGAAGCTATGCGCCGCCTGATACAGCTCGCGCGCCATGCCGGCCTTGGTGACAAAATTGCCCATCAGAATGAAGAGCGGTATGACCGATAACGTGATCTGGAAACCAGACTCCCAAATCGTTGCCGCCACCGAACTCATCGACGGATTGACACCCTTCAGGATCGCCAGGCCACCAAATCCGGTCAGGCCCATCGCAAGCGCGATCGGTACGCGCGCGAACGCGAGCAGCAGCATCACCGCAAAGCCGATCAGGGCTGGCATCATGGCGTGGCAGTCCTGCGAGGTCGATGGCGCGCAGCGATCCGACTGGAGACATCGATTCGATTCGACGCAGCGCG
>JANLTL010000723.1:0-11091 GCA_031362905.1 Burkholderiales bacterium
GCGCAGATCGTCGCCTGCATCCGCGATGGCATGAACGTCATTGAGGACATGGTTGTGCGCCTCTATGCAGATGTAGATGTGCGCCTGCATCGCGCCGCGGCTCGCTCGGTCGAAGCCCACCTGGTTGCGCTAGAGCGTGCGGGTCGCGTCACCCGCGCGGCGGGACAGTACCGCCTGATGGCGTAGTCCGCTATACGTCGGCGGGGTGATCGCAGCTCCAGCAGCCAAGCCGCAAAGCAAAAAGGCCCAGGAGCGGCTCTGAGAGCCATTCCTGGGCCGGGTCTCCTCACCCTCAAAGACTGATGACTTACGCTGCCTTGAGCGCGGCTGCTTTTTTCTCGTCAAAAAACTGTTCGTCTTCAGTCGAACCGTGCAGCGCCGTGGTCGATGCGTTGGCGCCTTGCACCGCTTGCGTAATGGCATCGAAGTAGCCAGTGCCGACTTCGCGCTGGTGCTTGACCGCCGTAAAGCCTTTCTCGGCAGCGGCGAATTCCTTCTGCTGCAGTTCAACAAACGCAGTCATGTTGTTGCGCGCGTAGCCGTAGGCGAGCTCGAACATCGAGTAATTGAGCGCGTGGAAGCCGGCCAGCGTGATGAACTGGAATTTGTAACCCATGGCGCCGAGCTCGCGCTGGAACTTGGCGATGGTGGCATCGTCAAGATTGCGCTTCCAGTTGAACGAGGGTGAGCAGTTGTAGGCGAGCATTTTGCCGGGGAATTTCTTCTGGATGCCTTCGGCAAAACGGCGCGCGAATTCGAGATCGGGCGTGCCGGTCTCACACCACACCATGTCGGCGTACTGTGCAAAGGCCAATCCGCGTGACAGCGCCTGATCTAAGCCCTTGCGGGTGCGATAGAAACCTTCTTGCGTGCGCTCGCCGGTGATGAATTCACGATCACGCTCATCGCAGTCGGAGGTGACGAGGTCGGCCGCTTCGGCATCGGTACGCGCCAACAGCACCGTGGGCACGCCCATCAGATCGGCTGCCATGCGTGCTGCCTTGAGCTTGTCGACCGCTTCCTGCGTCGGCACCAGCACCTTGCCGCCCATGTGGCCGCATTTCTTGACCGAGGCCAGCTGATCTTCGAAGTGCACGCCCGCAGCACCAGCTTCGATCATGGCTTTCATGAGTTCGTGGGCATTGAGCACGCCGCCAAAACCGGCTTCGGCATCAGCCACGATCGGCGCCATGAAGTCGATGTTGGCCGCGCCGTCATCGACATTTTCCATGTGCTGGATCTGGTCGGCACGCATCAGCGCATTGTTGATGCGCTTGACCACGGTCGGCACCGAAGTGGTCGCATAAAGCGACTGGTCCGGATACATCGAGAGTGAATCATTGGCATCGGCCGCCACCTGCCAGCCCGACAGATACACCGCCGGCACACCCGCCTTGACCTGCTGCATCGCCTGATTGCCGGTGAGCGCGCCGAGCGAATTGACGAAGGGCCGCTCGTTGCACATTTTCCAGAGCTTCTCGGCACCAGACTTGGCGATGCTGTGCTCAACCTTGACGCTTCCGCGCAGGCGGTACACATCGGCGGCGCTGTAGTCGCGGCTCACACCCTTCCAGCGCGGGTTGTCGGTCCAGTCTTTCTGGATTTTCTGGATTTCAAGGTCACGGCTCGTCATGGCATTTCCCCTTCAAGGAATAAAAATGGATCAGGAATCGGTTGCCCTGCGCCTTGCTGATCGACTCTGGACAGCCTCGCCTCGCCATCCGGATCAGTCCTGTACGCAAGCAACTTGAGATGTATGTTGCAGGCCAGCATATGGCAATGCAACAGATTTATCGACGTGTAGTACTTACTTAATAAACATTTGTTTTTAAATACGTTTTTATTTATTTATTGATTATTGTCAATATTAAATAAGAGCTTAAATCATGCGTCGCAGCAATTAAGGATGCCCTTACTTCAGGACGCGGCCGAAGGCATTGAAACGATTCGGTAATTCGCCGATGCTAGAATCGGCGCTCGCCGTTTTGCCGCCCGTTTTCCACCGGACTCACCGATTGAGAGAAGCACCCATGACCGACACCACCCACGCCGAATCGGCGAAACCGATCAAGCAGATGCGCCCGATTCCACGCTTCATATTTGCGAGCCGTTGGCTGCAATTTCCCCTTTACCTTGGCTTGATCCTCGCGCAGGGTGTCTATGTGTTCCACTTTTGGGTCGAATTGATCGACCTGATTGGCGCGGCGCTTGGCAACGAAGCGGCGCTCAAACACATACTGGACTCGGTGGCGGTCGAAGGCGCGCCGCGCCCGACCAAGCTCAACGAGGTCACCATCATGCTGGTAGTACTGGGTCTGATCGATGTGGTGATGATCTCCAACCTGCTGATCATGGTGATCGTTGGGGGCTACGAGACCTTTGTGTCGCGCATGGATCTGGAAAGCCATCCGGACCAGCCCGAGTGGCTCTCGCACGTGAACGCCAGCGTGCTCAAGGTCAAGCTCGCTACCGCGATCATCGGCATTTCGTCAATCCACCTGCTCAAGACCTTTATCAATGCCAAGGCCTACGACGAGAAAACGCTGTTCTACCAAACCACGATTCACGTCACGTTCCTGCTGTCGGCGATAGCGATTGCCGTTACCGACTACATTATGGAAAAAGCCACGACCGAGTCCCGCCGGCATCAGCACGAGTAGACCCGCGCATCCGGCATTGCGCGCCGGTGTCGGGCCCGCATCCCCTGCACCGAGCGAACTTCACAGCAGACTGATCAGGTCACTGGCTGCCAGGGCGCACAGGCCAATTGCGGACACCAGTCCGACCCAATGGTCCCGCCCGTCGTCAAAAAGGCTTTGTGGATCGGAAGAAGTGGCGGGGACAAGCAGACTAAGCAGGGTTTGCATGGCGGGCTCCTGAACGCAACGGCCCCTTGGGCCAGCGCACCGGACTGGCGCACCAACTTTGCGCATCGGCCTGGTGTACCGGACTCGGGCACTGGCCTCGGGTACTCACCTCGCGCACTCACCACGAGGATTCACCCAAGGGACTACAGATATACTGTATTAAAACACACTGTATACCCGAACAGTACATCGTCCAGCCCTGCGTGTAAAGCTTTTTTTGAACGCCTGCTGCTGCCCGGCTGCATGGAGGTCAGCCGGGCCTTCCGGCGGTGCCGTCTAGAACGGCATCTTGAAACCGGGCGGCATCTGCATGCCGGTCGAAACGGAAGCCCGCTTCTCTTCGGACACCTTTTCCGCCTTGCGCACCGCGTCATTGACGGCGGCGGCAACCAGGTCTTCGAGCATGTCCTTGTCGTCGGCCAGCAGCGACGGATCAATCGCGATGCGCTTGACCATCATCTTGCCGTTCATCTGCACCTTGACCATGCCGGCGCCCGATTGCCCTTCAACTTCAAGGGCGGCGAGTTCTTCCTCGATCTTGACCATTTGCTGCTGCATGCGCTCCTGCATGGCTTGCGCCTGCTTCATCAGTCCTGCGAGTTGACCCTTGTTGATCATGGATGGCTCCTGCTAGCAATTTCGCGCGGTGTGGCGCAAACAATGGATGAAAGATTGGATGGAAGGTGTGGTCATGAATTCGGTTGGATATTGGTCACGCGCGCGCCGGTCTTGGCCACGAGGTCGCGCACGAAGGGGTCGCCCATGATGGCGGCCTCGGCAGCCTGCTGACGCGCATCGTTCTTCTTGCCTTCAATCGCTGCGATGGACTGGCCATTGAGGCCGCCGACGCTCACGGCGAGACGCACCGGCCGTCCCAGATATTGTTCAATGGCGGCGCGCAGCTTTTCCTGCAAGGGTTTGTCGGCCGCCAGCTTTTCGGTGGCCACGCGCAAGGCGAACACGCCGCCTTCAAATGACGCCATCTCGCTTTTGGCCGCCCAGTCGCGCACAAACCCGGTGAGGGGAAGGCGCGCGATCAACGCCGCCCAGTTGCCGTCAAAAATACCGGTCGCCGGCGCCACGGCATCAGAGCGGGCTCCCGGATCATCATTGCCATCGACCAACGCGTCTGTAACCCATGGTGGGGGCGGCTCTTCGTTCGATGCGGCACCGGTGGCAGCCGCGACCCTACGAGCCGTTGCTTGCGCGGCTCTTGGCGCTGCCGGAGCGGCTCCTGGCCCCTCGGCTGCTATCGGCGCCGCACCCGACGCACTGGGCGCCACGCTGGCCACAGCCGGCGCAAGCGCGCGCCCGGCAGGTCGCGGCGTCACGCCCGCTGCCGCGCCAAACTTCTGCCCGGCGCCTGTGCGATCCCCATCGCCTCCGTCGGCCGGACGAAACGCCAGCATGCGCAGCAAGGTCATGGTAAATCCGGTGACCTCGTCAGGTGCATAGGGCAAATCGTTCTTGCCGTGAATCGCAATCTGGTAGTGCAACTGCGCCTCCTCCGCCGAAAAAGCGCGCGCCAGACGCAGCACATCGTCGCGCTCGGGC
Organism: Burkholderiales bacterium; assembly: GCA_031362905.1. GTDB lineage: Bacteria > Pseudomonadota > Gammaproteobacteria > Burkholderiales > JAEUOS01 > CANJDH01. The sequence continues at coordinate 4,422 of JANLTL010000723.1, forward strand.
GCATCATCCGCGATGGCCTGTGGCGCCGTCTGCGCGACGGCAATCTTGGAGAGCAGCGTCGCCAATTCATTGAGGGCCCCGGCAAACGACAGGCTGCGCGTGAGCATGTCGTCGGCAATCGCCACCAGCGCGCCCGCGTCGTTTGCCACCAGGGCATCGAGTACGCGTACCAGATAGGTGGTATCGATGGTGCCGAGCATGCTGCGCACGGCCTCCTCGGTCACCATGCCGGCGCTGAACGCAATGGCCTGGTCGGTCAGAGAGAGCGCATCGCGCATGCTGCCCGCAGCGCCCTGCGCGATCAGGCGCAGGCCTGGCTTCTCGAAGCCGATCTTCTCCTCAGCGAGCACGTGTTCGAGGTGCGCCACGATCTGCGGCTGCGGCATCTGCTTCAAGTTGAACTGCAGGCAGCGCGACAGCACCGTCACCGGAATTTTCTGCGGGTCGGTGGTGGCAAGGATGAACTTGACGTGCTCGGGCGGTTCTTCAAGCGTCTTCAACATCGCGTTGAACGCGGTGTTGGTGAGCATGTGCACCTCGTCGATCATCAGCACCTTGTAGCGCGTCGCATCCATCTTGTACGGTGCTGATTCCAGAATCTGCGTCATTTCGTCGACGCCGCGGTTCGAGGCCGCGTCCATCTCGATGTAGTCGATGAAACGGCCGGTATCAATCGCTACGCAGGTCGGGCATACACCACAAGGCTTGGAAGACACGCCGGTTTCGCAATTGAGCGCCTTGGCCAGAATGCGTGCAATGGTGGTCTTGCCCACCCCTCGGGTGCCGGTGAACAGCCAGGCGTGGTGCAGTCGTTTTTCGTTGAGCGCGTGCGTGAGCGCTCTGACCACATGCTCTTGTCCGACCAGTGTCTCGAACGATTTCGGGCGGTATTTGCGGGCAAGAACGAGGTAAGACATCGTGGTGGGGGCGCCGCCAATACCGAAAGACTGGAAAACGGCTCAGGCGAAACCGCCTGAATCGTGCATGGTCGCTGGATTTGCCTGGTGCCCGGTTGCGGATAAGCATGCCGCGCGGTCTGCAAAACCAGCTTGCGAAAAATGAGTTGGCGAGCCTGAACTCCGGCACTGGAGGATTTCGGTTATGGCTGCTTCGTTCCCGACCTGACCAGATTCCCGAGCCGCCATGCGAAGGGGCCCGCCGGAGCGAATTGTAGCAGCGGGTTTATGGTGGGCTACGGCGCCAGGCGCGCAACGCGCCAGCCATCGCCGTCGCGTGCAAACGTGATCCGATCATGCAGGCGGTCAGGGCGGCCCTGCCAGAACTCGAACGCAGCCGGCGCCATGCGGTAGCCGCCCCAGTGCGGCGGGCGGGCCGGGTTCGTGCCATGGCGCGCGTCCGCATCCATAAAGCGGCGCTCCAGAGTCTCACGGCTGGCAATGGTTTCACTCTGCGGTGACGCCCACGCGCCGATACGCGCTTTGACCGGACGCGTGGCGTAGTAAGCATCGGACTCGGCGGCCGAAATTTTCTCGATGCGCCCTTCGATACGCACTTCGCGTTCCATCTCGCTCCAGTGAAACAACAGCGCCGCGTGCGGGTTGGCTGCCAGTTCGCGCCCCTTGCGGCTGTCATAGTTGGTGAAAAACACCGGGCCACCGCCTTCCATACCCTTGAGCAGCACGATGCGCGAAGACGGGCGTGCAGCCGCGCCGCTGCCGTCCACGGTGGCAAGCGACATGGCAGTCGGCTCCGGGCAGCCGGCGTTGATGGCTTCGTTCAGCCAGCGCTCAAACTGATCGAAGGGATTGCGCGCCACCTCGGATTCATCGAGCGCGGCGCGCGTGTAGTCGCGGCGCATCGCCGCCAAATCGTGTTTTTCAGTCATTGCTGCATGCCGTGATGAAGGTGAGCTTGGCGTCGGGACGTGATCGTGTGCATGACCGATTCTAGCAGTGGGTGTTGCGTGCGCGCAGCAATGCGCGAGCGCGTCCGCACCTGCAAGCGCATCCGATTTTTTCGCTCGATGCGTGCGCAAAGCCACGGCGCACGCCACCATGATGATGCACAAAGAACAGGTATGCCCAGAGGGGGAGGCACTAGATTTTGTGGCTGAAAAACCTTTATCCACAAAGCGTCGTGACCCCGCTTTTTTTACAGTCGTGCGCAAAAACGCGATTCCCAGAGCGAAACAACTGTGCGAAAAGTCCGTTTCCCCTCTAAAAAAATGTTGACAAGCCCCGCAAGAATGTGCATTCTTCGCGCTGTCACTGCTGGAAACAAGGTTTTTCCCTCTGGGGGCAACCCGTTTTACAGAGTGGCGGGAGATGCAAAATCGGTGCGGGTGCGAGGGGTGCGGTTGATAAGACGGCCTCGACACATCGAAGTGATGCGACGGTTTTGCGGCTCTTACTTCAAACCACGTTAACGTCAAATGAAGGAGTAATTACCATGGCTGCAAAGAAACCCGCCAAGAAAGCCGCTGCAAAGAAGGCCGCCAAGAAACCAGCCAAAAAGGCTGCGAAGAAGGCTGCGAAGAAACCTGCGAAAAAAGCTGCGAAAAAGAAAGCTGCGAGAAAGCCCAATGCGGCGTTTATGAAGCCGGTCACCCCGTCAGCAGTTCTGGCGGCGGTTATCGGCGACAAAGCCGTGCCACGCACCGAGGTCACCAGCAAGATTTGGGCTTACATCAAGAAGCTCAATCTGCAGGACAAGATCAACCGGCGCATGATCAATGCCGACGAGAAATTGAAGGTAGTGTTCGGTGGCAAGAAACAAGTCTCGATGTTCGAGATGACCAAACTGGTGAGCAATCACCTCAAGTAATCCGCAAGGATCGGCTTGAACGAAAAGCCCGCGTCGCAAGACGCGGGCTTTTTTTTCGCCCTACCTGACAGATCAGCCAGGTCAGACGAAGCCGGGCGTGTATTGGCGGCGCCGTGCGCGCACTATGGCGTGGCGTCCCCAGCGCAGGTAGAGGGCCAGCAGACTGCGGCCCAAGCGCTGCGCCCAGCCGCGCTGCGGCAGCCCGTCCAGCACCACTTCCGACGCACGCAAGGCCGACACGATCACGGTCTCATCGCCGGCGATGCGCAGGCTCTGCCCGGCTTCGAGCACGTAATCCTCAGGATTGCCATCCTGCGTCAGCCACACGCTGCCGCGCTTGACGCTCACGGCGCCGCGCGCAGCGTGCCTGAGTGAAAACGACTCCTGAACGTTGAGGAAAAAATCGAGATGCGTAATAACGGCTTGCATGATGGACTCCTTTCGGATAACTTTTGGGCAAGCACCGCTTGCCGGGCTGCAACCGCTGTTCCGGCTGCATGGAGAGGATTCTCTCTCTGGATGATCACCATGACAAACGACTTTGACGCGCACTTCACATGAATAAAACGCATGCGAAAGCCGGGCGTGGCCAAGCCCAAACCGCCGGGCCGCACCGGTCACCAGGCATCTCGCAGGACCCGGCACCACGCATGCCGTCGCTCGACGCGCTGCGCGGCTTTGAAGCTGCCGGGCGCCTACTATCGTTCACCCAGGCTGCTGGCGAACTCTCGATCACCCAATCTGCGATCAGCCGGCAGATCAAGACGCTCGAGGCGGCCATCGGCGTGCCGTTGTTCGCGCGCTTCAATCGCCGCCTCGCCCTCACCGCAGGTGGTGAGCGCCTTTTCGTCGCCACGTCGCGCGCACTCACCGATCTCGGCGCCGCCTTCGACGAGTTGCGTGGCCCGCAGACCCGCGTGGTGACGGTGACAACGCCGCTCTCGTTCGCCACCTTGTGGCTGGTGCCGCGCCTCGCCGCCTTTCGCGCGCTGCATCCTGATATCGACGTGCGCATCGCCGCGAACGACAGCATCGTCTCGCTCGAACGCGAGCGCATCGATTGCGCCATCCGCTTTTGCGAGCCGGATGCCGCGCCGCGCGACGCGCAGGCGCTGATGCAGGAAGAGGCGTTTCCGGTAGTCAGCCCGGCATTGCTGAAAGACCCCGCGCGTCCGCTCAAAACACCAGCTGACCTCGCGCACCATGTGTTGTTGCGCTACGAAGACGCACGCAAGCGCGTGCCCTCGCTCGATTGGGGTAACTGGCTCGCCCTGTGGAACATTCCCAACCTCAAAGCGGCCGGAAGCGTCACCTTCTCGCATTACGACCAAGCGATCAGCGCGGCGGTAGAGGGCGAGGGCGTGGCGATCGGGCGCACAGCCCACGTCAAGCGCCTCGTCAAACTGGGCAAGCTGGTACCGCTGTTTGGACACCGCAGCGGCAAAAGTACCAGTGCCAGTGCCCTAGGCGGCAACGCGCCGGCAGACCGGGAGGGCGCGATCATCCCCGCCAGCCGCATGGCCGTGCCGCGCCAACATTTTCTAATCGTCGCACGCGGCAGCCGGCATCGCGCCGACGTCAAGGCCTTCGCAGCCTGGGTAATGGACGAGGCACAGCGCGACTAACATCCTCTGGGGGCACCTGTCCGTGCGCACCCAATCCGACAGGGCCCGCCTTCTCAAATCCACGTAGGGCCAATTTCGGCTCCGTACCGCACTCGCGCATTGCGCCAAGATCCGCTCCCACCAACGATCTTCTCGTTAGGCTTGTGGAATGCTGCATAGCGGCAGCGAAATATGCGACGCGCCGATTGACGCGCCCGCGCGAGCCTCGTATGCTGGCGGTGGCATTTCGAAGTCAATTCACCGATTCGAAAGCGCGCAAACGCGCTACCCGCCGCCCCTGTTTCGATACTGCAACGGCTGGTCACATTGCAGAACAGGCGCGGTGCCGGCGCGGAGTTTTACCCAGGCACCCCAACCAAAGGAGAAGCACCATGACTGTTTCCGTCAATCTGACGGTCAACGGCAAGGCGGAGTCGGCGTCTGTCGATTCACGCACGCTGTTGGTTCATTTGTTGCGCGATCAGTTGCAACTCACCGGCACCCACGTCGGCTGTGACACCGCCCAGTGCGGCGCATGCACCGTTCATCTCAATGGCCGCGCGGTCAAATCGTGTTCGATGCTGGCCGTGCAGGCCAATGGCGCTGCCGTGACCACGATTGAAGGGTTGGCCCAAGGCAAGGACGGCAAAATGCATCCGATGCAGGAGGCGTTTCGCGACTGCCACGGCCTGCAATGCGGCTTCTGCACGCCCGGCATGGTGATGTCGGCCTGCCAATTGCTCGCCGACAATCCGAAGCCGACTGAAGCGGAAATCCGCGCCGGGCTGGAAGGCAACATCTGCCGGTGCACCGGTTATCACAACATCGTGCGCGCGGTGCAGCAAGCCGCTGCAGCCGCATAAAGGGGAATCCGAGATGACCGACATGTCCATGAGCCCCCTGAACCAGATGGGTAAGCCCCTCCTGCGCCGCGAAGACCAGCGCTTTTTGACCGGCAACGGCCAATATACCGACGACATCCATTTGCAGCGCGAAACCGCTGGCGTGTTCCTGCGCTCGCCGCACGCGCATGCGCGCATCAAGTCAATCAAGCTCGATGCTGCCCGCAAGGCGCCGGGCGTCATCGCCATCTTCACCGGGCAGGATCTCGCTGACGCCAAAGTCAACGGCCTGCCCTGCGGCTGGCTGATCAACAACAAGGACGGATCACCCATGAAAGAGCCGCCCCATCCTTGCCTTGCGCAAGGCAAGGTGCGCCACGTCGGCGATCAGGTTGCGCTCGTGGTGGCCGAGACCCAATGGCAGGCCAAGGACGCGGCCGAATTGATTGAAGTCGATTACGAAACCCTGCCCGCGGTTGTCGATACTGGCACCGCCCACGGCGCAAGCACCGCCGTGCATGACGACGTGCCCGGCAATCTTTGTTATGACTGGGGTCACGGCGACAAGGCCGCGACCGACGCCGCCTTTGCCAAGGCCGCGCACGTCACCAAACTCTCGTTCACCAACAACCGGCTGATCCCCAACGCGATGGAGCCGCGCGCGGCGATGGCCTCCTACACCAAACATGACGACAGCTACACCCTGCACGTCGCCAACCAGAACCCGCACGTCGAGCGCCTTCTGATGTGCGCCTTTGTGCTCGGCCTGCCCGAGAGCAAAGTGCGTGTGATTGCGCCGGACGTCGGTGGCGGTTTCGGCTCCAAGATTTTTCTCTATGCCGAAGATGTCGCGCTCACCTGGGCCTCCAAGCGCGTCGGCCGCCCGATCAAATGGACGGCGGAACGCAGTGAATCATTCCTGACCGACGCACACGGACGCGACCACGTCAGCACGGCAGAAATGGCACTGGACGCGAATGGCAAGTTCCTCGCCCTGCGCGTCGCCACCACGGCCAACATGGGCGCGTATCTGTCCACTTTCGCCTCTGCTGTGCCGACGATTCTGTACGCCACCCTGCTGGCCGGCCAGTACGCCACACCCGCGATTTACGTCGAGGTCAAAGCAGTGTTCACCAACACCGCGCCGGTCGACGCCTATCGCGGTGCGGGCCGCCCGGAAGCGACCTACCTGGTCGAGCGCATCGTCGAGCAATGCGCACGCGAAATGAAAATCGACCCAGCCGAGATTCGCCGCCGCAATTTCATCAAGACCTTCCCCTACAACACGCCCGTTGGCCTCACCTATGACGTGGGCGACTACGACGCCACCCTCACCAAGGCGATCAAGCTGGCCGACGTGGCGGGCTACCCGGCGCGCAAGGCTGCCTCGGCTGCAAAGGGCAAGCTGCGCGGCTTGGGCTACTCCTGCTACATCGAAGC
>JANLTL010000734.1:0-2768 GCA_031362905.1 Burkholderiales bacterium
TAACTGAAGATGCCTTCGGTGACGACGGTGACCATGTCCACGCCCTCGACCTTCGACGCGACGATGAAGGGCGCGGGTTTGTAGTCGGGGTAGGTGGTGGTCGAGCCGATGCCGGTGACGAAGATTTCTGGTACCGCGCCTTGCCTCGCGCCCTGCGCGACGCCATCCTCAACCGCCCCCGAATTTATCAAGGCACCTCCCCGCTCAGCTTTGTCCCATGCGCCTCCCGGGCCAATGGCCTCGGAGAGCCGCACCAGTCCTTGCTCTCCAGCCTGCGCTCGTTGTACCAGCACCAGCGGGTCGAGACGTGTCAGCACACCCTGCACATTGGCATAGCGATCGCACGCGCCGCTGCGACCGTCGCTGATGTTGCACAGCACGGGGCAGGCGTTGCAGATGATCTTGGCGCCACCGCCGGAAGGCGCAGCGGCGGGTTCGATGCCTGTGGTCGAATCAGCGTGGGTAGTGCTCATGCGGCCAGGCTCTCCAGGGAAGGGGCCGCGCGCGATGCACTGCCCTGCCGCTATTCTGCCTCATCCCTGCCACGGCGAGCGAGCCGCCTACCGCAAACTTAGTGGCAAAGGCTACTGCGGCGGCTTCACGCCATTCTTGCTTACCTGAGCAGGCACCGGGAGTCAACACGCCGCGCCTGTCACGCATTCCATTTCATCTGCGCCAGTGCTAGCATGATTCATGGAAACCGCACTGGTTCTCATCGTCTGGGGTGGTCTCGTCTTGGTCGGCCCGCCCGCCCTGCTGGTCTGGCTGATCAGGCGCCGCAGACGGCGTGAGCGCGCGTTGCGCGAAGGGGTGCCACCCATGGCCGCCCAGCCACCGGTAACAGACAAAGCGACCAGCACGCCGCCAGCAGCGGCCACTCACGTGAATTCCCTCACCGGCACACCACCCGCCGACACAAGTGGCGAAGATGCCCCCGCCGAACAGCAAAGCGAGGCACGCTACATGTTTCCCCTGGGCGTACCCATCGTCCTCTACCCCATTCTCGCCATCGCCTTAAACGCCGTTCAACACAGGGTGGCAGGTACCGTGCTGGTCGAGGTCCTTCTGCTCGCCTGTGTATTCTTCTTCACGCGTTATGCCTTCGACCGCGCAGCGTTTGATGACGCACGCAGCACCATCGACCCCACCCTGAACCTCACCACCTGGCGCGTCAACTGGCTGCTGTTTTTCGCCCTGCCGCCAGCCCTGCTGGCGGTCTACGGCGCGGTAATGTTTTTGCGCGGCTGACGTTGTGTGTCGGCTTTCCAGCGCGACCGGAACGCACATCGAGGCGCCTTGGGCGATCGAAAGACGAGGTCCGCGCCCAAGAATCCATTCAACGGGGGCAATGTTGATGGCCCAGCCGGCTTGGGAGAGCAAGGTCATCTTGAACGTATCCGGCTGCCCCTCAGCGCGCTCGCAAAGCCAGCCAGAAGAGTCAAGGCTGCTCCGATGCCAAGACTAAGCTGAGGTGCGGCATCCGTAGACGTGAGCGTAAAGAGCAGAGTCATGATGACCGCACCGGCGGTCTGCCCGAGCATCCGCGCGGTACCCTGCATCCCGCCAGCGGCGGCACTGCGCTCACTTGGTGCCGAGAGGAACATGTTGCGGTTGTTGGCAACATTGAAGAGGCTGAAGCCGAGGCCACACAAGATGGTGAGCGGTACCAGCGGAAGCGAATGGCCTTGCAGCGGCCAGAGTGCCACCGCCCCAAGCCCGGACGCAAGACACGCCCCCCCGGCGGCGCAAATCCAGGCAGTGGGCACGCGGGCTGCGAGTCGGTCTGCAAACGGAGCGGCGATGGCGGCGGTCAACGGCCACAGCATCATGTGGAGGCCGGCCATCATCATGTCCTGCCCAAGTCCGTGCTGCAGGTAAAAAGGCAGCGCAACCATGCCCGCAGTCTGCCCGGCAAAAAAGCAGACCGATGTAATTACCGCAAAGCGAAACAAGTCGACACGGAGCAGGTCCAGCGGAATCAATGGCGCCTCCTTCGGCACTTCCCGCCGAACCAGCGCTGCCAGCGCAAGCGCCGCTGCGGCAAGCAGAGCCGCAGCCAGGGCCGGCCGCGACGGCAGCAACTCCACGCCCATCACCAACGACGCCAGGGTTCCGGCATTCAGCAAGACGCTCGACAAATCAATGCGGCGTGCCGTCCCACCGACGTTCGGCAGCGCGCGGCTAGCGAGCAGCACCAACGCACCCAACGGGAGATTGATGGCAAAGAGCCACGGCCACTGTGCGACTGACAGGATCGCCGCACCGGTCACGGGACCAGCGGCAGAGGCCAGCGCAACGGCAAGCGCATTCCAGCCGATCGCGGCGCCGAGTTTTTTGTCTGGCACCACGGCGCGCAGCAGCGCAATACCGAGCGCCATCACGGCGGCACCTCCCAGCCCCTGAAGAAATCGGGCTGCGACCAGCCAATACAGAGATGGCGACAACGCGCACAACACCGACGCACCGCTAAACAGTGCAACACCCGCCGCGAAGACCCGGCGGTGGCCCAGACTCTCCCCGAGCGCCGCGCAAGGGAGCAGAGCCATCAATAGTGCAGTCTGGTAGGCGGTAATGATCCAGACAGACATAGCCGGCGTCACTTCCAGCGACTGGGCCATCTTGGGCAAAGCGATGTTGGCAATATTTGCGTCCAGCACCACGAGCACCATCGCGGCCAGCACAGAAGCAATCGCGATGGCACGCCGTGGCTCGCGCGGACCCGAGTTTGCATCGTCGCGATGCCCGGTGGAGCGCGTGGTCTTGCCGTC
>JANLTL010000042.1:0-1569 GCA_031362905.1 Burkholderiales bacterium
GCTTCGATCGAAAGATTCGCGGTCGGCCGTGCGAGCAAGCGTTTCAAACCGATTGGTTCGCCAGTTTCGTCGCAAAAGCCATAGTCGCCGGCCTCGATACGCATCAACGACTGCTCGATTTTCTTCATCAATTTGCGTTCGCGGTCGCGGGTGCGCAATTCGAGGGCATGTTCTTCCTCGATGGTGGCGCGATCAGCCGGATCGGGCACCGACGGGGTCTCGCGCAGATGCTCGGTGGTCTCGCCGGCGTTGGCCAGCAGCTCATCGCGCTGGGTCGCGAGCATGTTGCGAAAAAACGCCAGCTGCGCCTCGTTCATGTAATCCTTGACCGGCATGCGCAGCAACTCCGCTTCGGTCGGAATCTTCACCGGCTGTTTGGATTTGACTGCGCCCATTGTGTTTCCTTGATCGCTGGATATTGATTTAAGCCGTGGTGCACAACTCTAAGCCTTTGACGAAAACGTCTTTTGGCAAATTGCGCCCGATAAACACCATTTTACTCGTTCTTTTCTCGCCCGGACCCCATGGTTTGGCCAGATCACCGCCCATCATCATGTGTACGCCTTGAAACACCACGCGGCGATCCTGGCCAGCCATGTTGAGCACGCCCTTGTAGCGCATCATGTCCTTGGAATACACTTGGATCATGGCCGAGAGGAATTCTTCGAGCTTCATCGAATCGAAGGGCTTGTCGGTCTTGAAGATGAACGATTGCACCGCGTCGTCATGCTCGTGGTCCTCGTCGTCCAGAAACCCGGGTTCGATCTCGAGAATCGAATTCAGGTTGAAGCCGCGAATGTCGAGAATATCCTCAAGCGGCGTGTTGCCGAAATGCACACCCTTGATCGGAGCGCGCGGATTCATGCGCGTCAGTCGGTCCTTCAGGCGAATCTGCTCATCTTCCGGCACCAGATCCAGCTTGGAGAGCAGAATGCGATCGGCGAAGCCTACCTGCTCCTGCGCTTCGCGGTGCTCATCCAACTGGGTCTGCGCGTGCTTGGCGTCAACCACGGTGACGATCGCATCGAGCAGGTAATACTCGGCGATCCCGTCATCGATGAAAAAGGTCTGCGCCACCGGCGCCGGATCGGCCAGGCCGGTGGTTTCGATGATCACCCGATCGAACGACAGGGACTTGTCTTCGCGCTTGCGCTTCAGGTCGCCGAGGATGCGCACCAGGTCGCCGCGCACGGTGCAGCAGATGCAGCCGTTGTTCATCTCGATGATCTGCTCCTGCCCCTGTTCGCGCAGCAGGATGTCGTTGTCGACGCCCTCTTCACCGAATTCATTCTCGATCACGGCGATCTTGTGACCGTGATCCTCGGAAAGAATACGGTTGAGCAGTGTGGTCTTGCCGGCGCCCAGAAAGCCGGTCAGGATGGTGACGGGAACTTGTGTTGCCATGGCGCGAATCCTCTGGAGCGAACCCCCGTGAAGGGGCGGGAGAATAGCAGAATCGGGCGGCTTGCGCGTGATGGAGTGTGGTTATAGGGCAGCTGGTTTGGAAGGATGTGATCCGCGTTCGTGAATCTGCCGTACCGTGTCCATGGAACTCAGGAATCCTCCACA
>JANLTL010000068.1:0-6042 GCA_031362905.1 Burkholderiales bacterium
ATTTGAGGGGACCTGCTCCTAGTACGAGAGGACCGGAGTGGACGCACCCCTGGTGTACCTGTTGTCACGCCAGTGGCATCGCAGGGTAGCTATGTGCGGAAGAGATAAACGCTGAAAGCATCTAAGCGTGAAACTCGCCTCGAGATGAGATTTCCCGGAGACTTGATCTCCCTAAAGGGTCGTTCTAGACCAGGACGTTGATAGGCTGGGTGTGGAAGCGTGGTAACACGTTAAGCTAACCAGTACTAATTGCCCGTGCGGCTTGATCCTATAACCTTAAGCAGGTTATGAGGATAATTCGCGCAAAATGAAACAATCAAGCCCTTAAAGTAATACCAACAACTTCTTTCAGATTGGCTTTGTTTGCGTCGGCGGTAATTCGCGGCGCGGGCAGGGCCACCAGTCAAGCTTGGCGGCAATAGCGAGGTGGTCCCACTCCTTCCCATCCCGAACAGGACAGTGAAACGCCTCCGCGCCGATGATAGTGTGGATTCCCATGCGAAAGTAGGTCACTGCCAAGCTAGTTATAGAGAAACAGGCCACCCTCGGGTGGCCTGTTTTTTTTGTCAATTCTCTTTGAGCGAAAGCACGAATTTCAGGGAGTAAAATCAGCCCATGGGATCGACCAAGCGGCCGTCAGTCGGTGGTAGCGCTGTTGTAGCACCGAACTTCACGCACAACTTCCTGATTGCGATGCCCTCGCTTGGCGAGTCGGTATTTGGCAAGACGGTGACCTATGTATGTGAGCACAACGACCAAGGGGCCCTTGGCATTGTGATCAACCGGCCGCTAGAACTCAAGCTTGAGGCATTGTTCGATCAGGTTGACATCAAACTTGACATTGACGGTCTCAAGTCAGAACCGGTCTTTTTTGGAGGGCCGGTGCAGACCGATCGAGGGTTTGTGTTGCACCGGCCGTTGGGTGACTGGTCATCTACATTAAAGGTCACCAGCGAAATCGGTCTCACGACCTCGAAAGATATCTTGCTGGCGGTGAGCAGCGGGATGGGGCCGGCCAACATGATCATGTCCTTGGGATACGCTGGCTGGTCCGCGGGTCAACTGGAATCCGAGATTGCACAAAATGCCTGGCTGACGGTTGAGGCGGATCCATCGGTCATGTTTGATCTGCCGGTGGCGTCGAGGCTCGAAGCAGCAATGGCGTTGATCGGCGCGAACTTCGCCAACTTCATGGATGTTGGCGGGCATGCCTGACCCGCGCGTTGTGCCGATCGCGCAAACGCTGCTTGGTTTTGATTTTGGTTTGAGGCGCATCGGCGTTGCCATCGGCAACACCATTACTGGCGCGGCGCGCCCACTCGGAACGGTAGACTACGCATCAAACGCTACTCGTTTCGCAGCCATTGCGGCCTGGATCGAAGAATGGCGTCCTGATGCACTTGTTGTCGGCAAGCCGCTCAATATTCAAGGTCACGCCACCGAAATGACGGCGCGCGCAGAAAAGTTTGGCCGCCAACTCGCAGGCCGCTTCGGATTGCCGGTAAAATTCTGTGATGAGCGCTACTCGTCTGTCGTAGTCGAGGACGCACTCAAACCGGGACGCGAAAACAAGGCAAGCATTGATGCCGCCGCCGCCGCCGTGATCCTCCAGGCTTGGCTCGATGAGACCCGCAATGCACATTCCTGATGCCGAATCCCTGTGTGACACCCTGCGCCACCAGATGGCCCCGGCAGTGTCGCCGGCGACGGTCATGATCGGAGTGCACACCGGCGGCGCGTGGATTGCCGCGAAGCTACACAAGGCGCTAGGATTGACGACGCCGCTCGGCACGCTCGATATTTCGTTCTATCGCGATGACTTTGCCCGCGTGGGTCTCAACCCACAGGTCAAAAAGTCTGCGATCCCATTTGACGTGGAGGATGCCGAGATCATTCTGGTCGATGACGTGCTCTACACCGGCCGAACAGTGCGTGCAGCGATGAACGAATTGTTCGATTACGGCCGCCCGAAACGCATCGATCTGGCGGTACTGATTGACCGCGGTGGCCGTGAACTTCCAGTGGCCGCGCGCTTCACCGCCCACTCCTTGGATCTGCCGGAAACCCAAAGCCTCAATCTGGCGCAGGACAAGCAGGGCATTCTCAGCTTTCAATTGGTCGAAAAGAAGACTTAGGACATGTGAAGTGCGCAATCCGCAACTCAACAAAAATGGCGAACTCACCCATCTTCTGTCGATCGAAGGGCTACCGAAAGCCATTCTTGAAAACATACTGAACACCGCCGACTCTTTCGCCATTGTCGGCGAGCGCGAGGTGAAAAAGGTGCCGTTGTTGCGCGGCAAATCAGTGTTCAATCTGTTTTTCGAAAACTCAACGCGCACGCGCACCACATTCGAGATTGCGGCCAAGCGCTTGTCGGCCGACGTCATCAATCTCAACATAAACGCGTCGTCAGCAAGCAAGGGTGAGTCCCTCCTTGACACCATCGACAACCTCTCGGCGATGCAGGCCGACATGTTTGTGGTGCGCCACGCGCAATCAGGCGCGCCTTATCTGATCGCCCAGCATTTGAATAACCTGGGCGTCGATCATATTCATGTCATTAACGCCGGCGACGGCCGGCACGCGCATCCCACCCAGGGGCTGCTCGACATGTACACGATCCGGCACTACAAAAAGGACTTCACTAACCTCACCGTTGCGATCGTCGGCGACATCCTGCATTCGCGCGTGGCCCGCTCCGACATTCATGCGCTCACCACGCTCGGTGTGCCTGAAGTGCGCGTGATCGGACCGCGTACGCTATTGCCGGCGCATATCGAGCAGATGGGCGTACGTGTTTTTCATGACATGGCGGAGGGCCTCAAAGGGGCCGATGTGGTGATCATGCTGCGGCTGCAAAGTGAACGCATGAAAGGCGCGCTGCTGCCAAGTGCGCAGGAGTTTTACAAAAGCTACGGGCTCACTCCCGACAAACTCAAGCGCGCCAAGCCGGATGCCATTGTCATGCACCCGGGGCCGATGAATCGTGGGGTGGAAATCGATTCAACGGTGGCCGATGGCGGGCAGGCAGTGATACTGCCGCAGGTCACTTTCGGCATTGCGGTGCGTATGGCGGTAATGAGCATCACCGCCGGAAACTGAGCAGAAAACTGGGCAGACAACACACATGGCCGCAGCAGAAATAACGATCGCGATCAACGGCGGCCGCGTCATCGACCCGGCCTCGGGGTTTGATCAGCAGACCAGTGTTTTTATCAGTGGTGAAAAGATCGCTGCCGTGGGCACTGCGCCTGACGGGTTTCGCGCAGACCACACGATCGAAGCCCAAGGCCTGATTGTTGCCCCCGGTCTGGTTGACTTGTGCGCACGACTGCGTGAGCCGGGCAGTGAATTCAAGAATGCACTCGCCTCCGAAATGCAGGCGGCGGTGGCCGGTGGCATCACCAGCCTGGTGTGTCCACCCGACACTGACCCGGTTCTTGATGAGCCAGGCCTGGTCGAAATGTTGCGCTATCGTGCCAAAAACATGCGCGGGCCGCGCGTGTTTCCGGCAGGGGCGTTGACTGTTGGTTTGCAAGGGGCGCGTCTGACTGAAATGGCCGAACTCAAGAGTCACGGCTGCGTTGCGTTTTCGCAAGCCGATGCCCCTCTGATCGATACCCAAGTGCTGTACCGTGCTCTGCAATACGCATCAACCTTTGGGTTCACCGTGGTGTTGCGTGCTGAAGACGCCCATCTGGCAGGCGATGGCGTTGCTCACGAAGGCCAGATTGCCGCGCGTCTGGGTCTTACTGTGGTGCCTTCCGAGGCCGAGACAATCGGCCTGTTGCGCATTCTTGAGTTGGTGCGCATGACCCAGGCGCGCGTGCATGTGGCGCGCCTGTCGACGGCGCGCGCGGTCGATTTGATGCGCGCTGCCAAACGCGAGCGCCTGCCGGTGAGTTGCGATGTGGCCGTTCATCACGTGCACCTGACCGACATGGACATCGGATTTTTCGACGCGCGCTGTCGCGTGGTGCCACCGTTTCGCGGGCAATCGGATCGCGCGGCGATTCGCGCCGGATTGGCCGACGGCACGATCGACGCGATCTGCTCCGATCACGCGCCCGTGGACGATGACTCCAAGCAGCTGCCTTTCGGGGAGGCAGAGCCCGGAGTGACCAGTGTTGAACTGCTGCTGCCATTGACGCTCAAGTGGGCGCGTGAAGAAGGCGTCGGTCTTGCCCAGGCGCTGGCGCTGATCACCTCGCGAGCAGCCGGTGTGTTGGGCTTGTCCGGCGGCAAGCTCGCTGCGGGAGGCAACGCTGATCTGGTTTTGTTCAGCGAAAAGGAGTATTGGCAAGTGTCTGCCAAGTCGCTCGCGAGCCAGGGAAAAAACACGCCGTTCACCGGTATCGAATTGCTGGGGCGCGTGCGCCACACCTTGGTAGCCGGTGCCGCGGTTCACGCATCATAGCCGTGCGCGCATGCCGCAAGTGAGGTGTGGGTCGCGTACTCGCGCCGGGCGGCCCCCGACTTTCAGTGCCGGTGCCCGTGTCCTCGGTTGTATTTGGATGCACGAATTCCAGACGATGCTTGGCTTGCCTCGCGCAAACTTGCTGCCAAAATCGTGATTCTGTCTCCCGCTCCCTTATGGCTGCGTGCCTCGCGTCTCGCGCGCATGGCAGTGCATTTGGTGCAAGGCCTGCTCACGCTGGCGTGGATGTCGTCGCGCACGCCACGTGCGCGGCGTGAACGTCTGATCCGCGCTTGGGATGGCAAGTTGTTGCGCATCTTCGGCGTGCATCTGAGGGTGGATGCGCCCGCAGGTTTTGAGCGCGGCGCAGCGCGGCGCCTGTACATCGGCAATCACATTTCCTGGCTCGACATTTTCGCTCTGCAAGCGGTGACAGCCGCCCGCTTTGTCGCCAAGTCCGAGCTCGCGCGCGATCCTCTCGTGGGCCGCCTGATCCGCGAGTCGGGTACGGTATTTATCGAACGCACGCGCCGCGCCGACACACGGCGCATCAACGCCACCCTGTTTGAACACTTGCGCGATGGCGATAGCATCGCCGTGTTCCCCGAAGGTTCAACCAGCGATGGCCGCATCGTCAACAAGTTTCACGCCAACCTGTTGCAAGCAGCACTCGATGCGGACGCGGCGATCGTGCCATTTTGCCTGCGTTACACCGATGCACATGGCCACTATTCCGATGCGGCAGCGTTTGTGGGTGAGATGACGCTATGGCAATCACTCAAGCGCATCCTGCGCGAACGCTCGTTGCATTGTGAGTTGACCTTGTTTGCACCACTCGACACCACCGGTCGGGACCGGCGCCAACTCGCCCATGCCGCATCGCCCGTGTGAGCCTGCCGGCGGCGACGGTTCCCGTAGCCTGCGCGGCCTGACCGGTCGCAAGTTCATCATCCTGAGCGAGGTGGCGACGATGTCTTCGGAGAAGATCCTGGTGGTGGACGACGAACAGAGCATGACTCAGTTCCTGAGCATCGTGCTCCGCAAGGAGGGCTTCCAGGTCACGGCCGTGAGCAGCGGTCGAGACGCTCTCGAGCGCATCAAGGCCGAGAACTTCGACATCGTCATCACCGACATCAAGATGCCGGGGATGGACGGGATCCAGCTGCTCAACCACATCAAGAAGCACGACCCCTCGCTCCCGGTCGTGATCATGACCGCCTACGCCTCGCAGCAGTCGGCGATCGACGCCGTCAATCACGGCGCATTCCAGTATCTGATCAAGAACGCCAAGAACGACGAGATCAAGCTGGTGGTCCGCAACGCGCTGGAGATGCGCAAGGTGCGCAGCGAGAACCTGTTCCTCAAGCGCGAGCTGAAGAAGGGGCACGAAGAGAAGACCATCATCGGCTCCTCCGACGAGATGATGAAGGTGTTCAAGATGGTGGACAAGGTCGCGGACAGTGAAGCGACCATCCTGATCCAGGGTGAGAGCGGCACCGGAAAGGAGTTGATCGCCCGCGAGATCCATTACCGCAGCGGCAAGTCCCAGGGGCCGTTCGTGAGCATCAACTGCGGCGCCATCCCGCGCGACCTGCTCGAGAGCAGCCTGTTCGGCCACGTGA
>JANLTL010000109.1:0-15470 GCA_031362905.1 Burkholderiales bacterium
CGCAGCGAGTCCTTGCGGCCCGAGGATGAGAACATCACCAGCGGCGGGCGGTCGCCCATGGCGTTGAAAAAACTGTAGGGCGCGAGGTTGTGCACCCCCTCCTTGCTGGTGCTGGCGATCCAGCCAATCGGGCGCGGCACGGCGAGTGCCTTGAACGGATTGAAACGCAGACCGTGGTTGTTGGCGGCAGTGTCGTAGTGCATGTTGTGGCAGCAGGTTGAACGAGGGCCGCAGAATAACAGGGCAGCGGGCGCTCGCTCGCTACAATTCCCGCTTCGTCTCCTCTCCGAATTGACCGACATGGCCATCACTCCCGAAGGTGCCCTACTCTGGCAACCGTCCGAAAAGCGCATCGCCAGTGCCCAACTGACTGCCTACATGTCATGGCTTGAGGCGACGCGAAAACTGCGGTTCGCCGATTACCACGCGCTGTGGCAATGGTCGGTCGATGAGGTCGAAGCGTTCTGGGCCAGCATCTGGGACTACTACGCGATCACGCACTCGGCGCCCTACGCCACGGTGCTCGAAGCGCGCGCCATGCCGCGCACCAAATGGTTCACCGGGGCCAAGCTCAACTACGCGGAACATGCCTTGCGTCACGCCGATGGCGCCAAACCCGCCATCATCTTTCAGTCCGAATTAAGGCCGCGTACCGAGGTGTCGTGGGACGAGTTGAAACGTCAGGTGGCAGCAGTGGCGAACACCTTGAAGGCACTCGGCGTCAAACCCGGCGACCGCGTGGTCGCCTACATGCCCAACATTCCGCAGACCGTGGTGGCGCTGATGGCTGTGGCGAGCATCGGCGCGATCTGGTCGTCCGCCTCGCCCGACATGGGCCACGTGTCGGTGATCGACCGCTTCAAGCAGATCGAGCCCAAAGTGATGTTTGCGGTCGATGGCTATCGCTATGGCGGCAAGGATTTCGACCGGCGCGACATCGTCAGGGAAATTGTGGCTGCGCTGCCCTCGGTGGAGAAAATCATTCTGGTGCCGTACCTGGACGAGCAGATTGAGGCGGCGGCATTGAGCGGCGCGAGCACCATGCTTTGGGCTGATGCCCTCGCCACTCCCGGCCCACTCGCGTTTGAGCAAGTGGCTTTCGACCACCCCCTCTGGGTCGTGTACTCGTCGGGCACCACCGGCATGCCCAAGCCCATCGTGCATGGCCACGGTGGCAGCATCCTCGAAGCACTCAAGTCCAACGGCCTGCATCTCGATCTCGTTCAAGGCGACCGCTTCTTCTGGTATTCATCGACCAACTGGATCATCTGGAACCTGCTGGTACATACCCTGCTCTCCGGATGCACCATCGTCCAGTACGACGGCAACCCGGGCTACCCGGACATGAGCACGCTGTGGAAACTTGCAGCGGACACCAAAACCGACGTGTTTGGCGCCAGCGCCGCCTACCTCGCGCAATGCCTCAAATCCGGCGTCAAGCCGCGAGACTGCGGCGACATTTCGCGAATCCGCACCGTGGCATCGAGCGGCTCGCCGCTGCCGGTCGAGGGCTATCAGTGGGTCTACGACAACGTCAACAGCGATTTGCTGCTGGCGTCAATCTCGGGCGGCACCGACCCGGGCGCGGCCTTCGTCGGCGCCTGCCCGATCCTGCCGCAGTACGCGGGTGAAATGCAGTGCCGCTGCCTCGGCAGCGCGGTGTATGCGTATGACGACGCCGGCAAGGCGGTTACGGATGTCGTGGGTGAGCTGGTGTGCGCCCTGCCGATGCCCTCGTTCCCACTCTATTTCTGGAATGACAAGGACGACAAGCGCTATCACGAGAGCTATTTCGAGATGTACCCCGGCGTGTGGCGCCATGGCGACTGGCTCAAGATCACGCCGCGCGGCGGCGCCATCATCTACGGCCGCAGCGACTCCACCATCAACCGCCACGGCATTCGCATGGGATCGGCAGAGCTGTACCGCGTGATCGAAGACGTGCCCGAAGTACTCGACAGCCTCGTCGTCGACCTCGAGTATCTCGGCCGCGAATCGTATATGCCCTGCTTCGTGGTGCTCAAGCCCGGCTTCACGCTGGACGATGCCTTGAAGGAGCGCATCAAGGGCCGCATCCGCAAAGACCTCTCAGCGCGGCACGTGCCCAACGACGTATTCGCCACACCCGAAGTGCCGCGCACCTTGAACGGCAAGAAACTCGAGGTGCCGATCAAGCGCCTGCTGCTCGGCGAGCCGCTTGAGAAAGTGGTGAACAGGGATTCGATGAGCAACCCCGGCAGTCTGGCGTGGTTTGTCGAGTTTGCCGCCAAGCGGGCGGCGTAGCCGGCTTTACGCAAGCGAGGCCGGGTCAAGATTTCCGCCACAGACCAACACGCCGATGCGTTCACCCGGCAGCGGCTCGTAGGCGCCCGACAGCAACGCCGCCAGCGCCGCAGCGCCACCCGGCTCTGCGGCAATCCGCAGCTGGCGCCACAGGGCCGACTGTGCCGCCCGAATGGCGGTATCGCCGACCAGCACAACCGGCGCGATGTGTTTGAGCGCGAGCACGAATGCAAGTTCACCGACCCGGCGCGCGCCCAGCGAGTCGACCGCAAGACCGCCGACTTCGACATCAACCGGGCTTCCCGCGCGTTGTGCCGCATGCAGGGTCGGACACGCCTCGGGTTCGACCGCCACCACCTTGACGCGGCCCGCGTACCACGCTGCCACCCCGGCGACCAGGCCACCGCCGCCACAGGCAATCAGTACGGTATCGAGGTTCGGCTCCTGTTCTTCAAGTTCCAGCGCCACTGTGCCCTGACCGGAGATGGTGTCGGGCTGATCATAGGCATGCACCACCAGCGCTCCGCTCGCACGGGCACGTTGCGAACTGGCCGCAAACGCTTCGGCGTAGTTGGCCCCACCGACATGGACCGTGGCGCCAAAACCGCGGATGCGCTCCACTTTGGCCGGGCTGGCCACAGACGGCACAAATAGCTCGGCAGCAACACCGAGGCGTTGTGCCGCCCACGCGACTGCCGCTCCGTGATTACCTCCTGATGCCGCGATGACGCCCGCGGCGGAAAGCTGCCGCTTTTCTTGCGCCGCGAGCAGACTGTTGAGCGCGCCACGCGGCTTGAAACTACCCGTGTGCTGCAGGAGTTCAAGCTTGAGGGTGAGATGCGTATCGAGTGCGCGTGGCAGGCCAAATGCGCCTGCTTCGAGCCGCACCACGGGTGTGGTGCGCAAATGCGGCGCAATGCGGACCTGCGCGGCGCGGATGTCGCCCGGCGTCACGGATTTGGCGCGGCGACCGCGTCGGCCCAGGGTTGCACAATCTCGGTCGCGCCGCTGTTGGTGGTCGCCTCGCGCATGACGGCCGACGGACAAGCAAACTTCATCGGCATGGTTTGCACCGCAGTCTGCTCATAGTCAAAGGCTGCGCCGAGCGCCGCATGCGTCGCAGCATCGAGCCGCGAATCGCCGATCAGCACCGCACCCTCGGATGCATCGACGCGCGGCGCGTGGAAGGCGCTGTCGAGGTCCATGCCGTAATCGATCGCGAACGACAACACCTGTGCAACGGCCGGCAGGATGCGCCGTCCGCCGGAAGCTCCTAACGCCAGGAAGCGCTCTGGGAGCGGCTCTGCAGCCATCGATGCGCCAGCGCCCGCAGCCACCAAGGGTTTCCCGCCATCGGCCTGTGCCGGAATATGCGCGATCACCGGCGTGTAGTTGCACAGGCAGCGCTTGCCGCCCGCCAATGAATTGGCTTTGCCCGGCTCGGGGTCAAACCACATGATGCCGTTGTTCATCAGGATGCCGGATTCGGGCGTGACGAACTTCGAGCCGAAGATCGATAACAAGGTTTGCGTCACCGCGGCCATATTTCCTTCGGCATCGACGACGTTGAAGTGCGAGGTGCAAGACGGTGCAAGATGCTCTGAACCCAGGGCGCGTTTACCATCAGCGTCGCCCATGTCCTTGAGGCGCTCGCGATAGGCCGCTTGCAGCGCACTGCCATACGCGGCGTAGGCCGTCGCATCGGGCATTGCGCTCGCTACGCTCCATGCCGACAACAGCTTCAAGGTATGCGCGAGCGTCGGCCCGGCCGTCAGCTCCGGCGTCGCATGCACCGTGGCATGGCGATAGGGAATGGCCAATGTGTTGCCCACCCGCACCTTGTAGGCGGCAAGATCAGACGCGCACAGCGCGCCGCCTGCTGCTTCCATCTCGCGCCCGATCTGCTGCGCGATGCTGCCTTCGTAAAAGGCGCGCGGCCCTTGTGCCGCAAGGGTTTCAAGCGTGGCGGCATAGCGCGGACGCGGCAGGCGCACTTGCGCACGGATGCCCCACATCGGCGTGGGCGGCAATCCGTCGCGCAAAAAATCCGCAGCCGACGATGGATAGCGCCGCAAATCAGCAGCACCGGATGCAATGTTTTCCGTGGTGAACCAATCAACCAGCAAGCCCTCGCGCGCCATCGCCGCGGCGGGCAGTACGAGACCTTTCCAGGAAAGCTTGGCGTAACGCTTGAACGCCGCCTCCATGCCGGCCACCACGCCGGGCACAGCAACGGAACCAGGCCCATGCAGATTGCGGTCGTCCTTCACGCGCGGCCAGGGGAACAGGTCAGACGCCGCGCCTTCGCCGGTCATTGCATAGTCAGCCGCGTTCAAGCCCTGCGGCGCGCACATGCCGAAGTCGATCACTTCGAAGCGCTTCTCCTTGGCGCGATACAGCACCATCGTCCCGCCACCGCCGATTCCGCTCATCCACGGTTCCAGCGCCCCCAGCGCAAACGAGGTCGCAATCACCGCGTCAATGCAGTCGCCGCCGTTGGCGAGCACGGTGGCGCCGGCTTCTGCGGCAAGGCGGTGCTGTGCGGAGACGATGCCGTGCGTGGACACGACCGCAGCTTTGCGGTATGTCTGCGAGTAGCTGAAATTGCCAGTCATGATTTTGGCCTCGCGCTTTGGTTTAAATAATCCCGCCCTCACGCAACTTGGCGATGTCCGCATCACTCATCTTCAGCATGTCCTTGAGCACCGCATCCGAATGCTGCCCCAGCAACGGCGCGGGATTCTTGAATTCGAGCGGCGTCTCCGAAAACCGCATCGGACTGCGGATCGACGAGACCTTGCCGTAGGGTGCATCGAGCTCCATGCGCAACTCGCGCGCCTTCACCTGCGGCTCTTCAAAAACCTGCGCGAGATTGTTGATGGGACCGTTGGCGACGCCGGCCGCTTCCAGTGCTTCAACCCAGTCCAGGGTGTTGCGTTTCATGAACTCGGCTTGCAGGATGGGAACGAGCACGCCGCGGTTTTCGACCCGCTTGGTGTTGGAAGCGAAGCGCACGTCTTTGGGCAGATCGGCGCGGTTGAGCACATCGCACAATTTCTGAAACAGGTTGTCGTTGCCGCAGGCGACGATCACATCGCCATCACTGGTCTTGAATGGCTGGTAGGGCACGATGTTTGGATGCGCGTTGCCCAGGCGCCCAGGGGCGACGCCGGTAGCGAGGAAGTTCGCGCCTTGATTGGCAAGGATCGCCACCTGCGTGTCGAGCAAGGCCAGGTCAAGCTGCTGTCCCACGCCGGTCTCGGCGCGATGCGCCAGCGCAGCGCACACCGCGATTGAAGCGTACATGCCGGTCATGATGTCGATAATCGGAATGCCGGCCTTCTGTGGCCCGGCACCGGGCTCGCCATCCTTCTCGCCGGTGATCGACATGAAGCCGCCCATGCCCTGAATCATGAAGTCATAGCCGGGGCGCTCGCGATACGGGCCGGTCTGGCCGAAGCCCGTAACAGAACAATAGATCAGGCGCGGATTGATTTTTTTCAGGTCGTTCCAACCCAGCCCATAGCGGTCGAGGTCGCCGTATTTGTAGTTCTCCAACAGCACGTCGCACTGCGCGGCGAGATCACGCACCAGTTGCTGGCCTTCTGGCTTGGAGAGGTTGATGGTGATGGATTTCTTGCCGCGATTGGCACTGGCGAAGTACGCCGACTCTTTGGTTTCCTTGCCATCGCGATCCTTCAACCACGGCGGGCCGTAGGCGCGCGAATCGTCGCCGCTCTTGGGGCGCTCAACCTTGATGACTTCAGCGCCGAGATCGGCCAGGTTTTGCCCAGTCCAGGGTGCGGCGAGCACGCGCGAGAGATCGAGTACGCGGATATGGGAGAGCGGGCCGGGCATGTTGAATCCTTTGCAGGGTGGCGCTGGCGCATTGCGGCGCAGCGGACTAATTGAACGCGGGTTTGGTCCTGGCAACAAAGGCGCGCACGCCTTCGCGGTATTCGTCAGTGTCAAAGAACGCGAAATGCTCGCGCACTTCTTCTTCATCGAGCGGTGGGGCTGCGGCAGTCAGGCGCCGCACCCAACGCTTGTTGGCGCGCGCCGCGTTGGGACCGCCGGCAGCAATGCGCGCGGCGGTGGCATAGGCCTCTTTTTCCACGACGTCGTCGGCAACGACGCGCGTCAGCAAGCCTTTGTCATAGGCCTCACGCGCACCGAACACACGGCCTTCGAGCAGGATTTCCAGCGTAACCGCCTTGCCCACCAGCGCCAGCAGCCCGGCCATCTCGCTGTGCGCAAGCGGAAAACCGAGCCGGTTGATCGGCACGCCAAAACGGCTTGATTCGGCAGCAATGCGCAGGTCACACGAACACGCGATCTCGAGGCCGCCGCCGACGCACGCGCCTTCGATCAGCGCCACCGTCGGCACCGGGCATTCGGCGATCGCCACCAACGCTCCCTTGACTGTTTCTTCGTGATAACGCGTGCCATCGGCCACGTTCGAGCGCACGGTCTGGAATTCGCTGATGTCGGCCCCGGCGGCAAAGTTGCCTTCTGCGCCACGCACAACAATTGCCCTGAGGCCGGATTCCAGAGCGATTTTTCGCATGGTGTCCCGGAGGGACTCCCAATGTGCCACCGACAGAGCATTGAGTTTGCCGGGGTTGGACAGCGTGACGGTGCCGACAAGACCATCGCGCGAAAACGAGATTGGTGGTTGCATGGTGGTCGAAAAAAAGCCACGCACCCGGAATCCGGGCCGTGGCCGTTTTCAAGGAAAATGCGCAGAAATGCGCAAACGGTCAAAGGTCGATTTTAGCGCCCGAAGCCTTGACCACCTTGGCCCATTTTTCAATCTCGCCACCGATGAAGCGTGTGAAGTCGGCTGGCGCATTGCCGCCCAGGTCGGCACCCTGGTTGAACCAGAACTCCTTGATACCCGGTTCCTGCATGATTTTGGCCACTTCCTGCTGGGTACGGTTCACGATCTCCGGCGGCGTGCCCTTGACCGCCCACAACGCGTACCAGGTAGTAGCCTGATAGCCCTTGATGCCGACCTCGTCCATGGTCGGAATGTTCGGGAAGGCGGGCACGCGCTTGGTACTCGTTACCGCCATTGCCTTCAGTTTGCCCGCTTTGATTTGCGCCGCCGAGGTGCCCATGCCGTCGAACGCGAAATCGACCTGCCCCGCCAGCAGATCCTGCATCATCGGCCCCGCGCCGCGATACGGGATGTGGGTCATGAACGTGGTGGTCATTTGCTTGAACAGCTCGACCGTGAGATGGTGCGAAGTGCCGTTGCCGGCCGAGCCAAAGTTGAGTTTGCCGGGGTTCTTCCTGGCGTAGTCGAGAAATTCGGCGAAGGTATTGATGTTGGTGTGCTTCGGATGCACCACCACCACATTGGGAATGTAGGCCAGTACCGTGATCGGGATGAAATCCTTCTCCAGGCTATAGGGCAGCTTGGTGTAGAGCGATTCTGCGATGGTGTGATGCACCGCACCGCAAAACAAGGTGTAACCGTCAGGAGGCGCCTTGGCCGCGACCGACGCCCCAACCGTGCCACCGGCCCCGCCGAGGTTTTCAACGGTGAATTGCTGTCCCATGACCTGCGACAGGCGCGCCGCCACCGGGCGCAAAAACACATCGGTGCCGCCCCCGGCCGGAAACGGGTTGATGACCTTGACCGGCTTGTTCGGCCATGCACCCTGTGCAAAGCTGCCCGGCACCACGCTCGCCGCACCCAGTGCGCTGGCCGCTTGTACAAATTTTCTACGGTTGGTCATGCAGTCTCCTGTCGTTTTTGGAATTTTGGAATTCTGAAAAGATGGGCGCGCTATCTTGCCGCCGCATTTGAATCGAAATCAGGCAGCGAGGCGTTGATTCTGCTCAATCATGCGCCGCCCTACCTCGGCCAGGCGCGCGACACGCCCACTGGCCGCTACCGTCCCCTCGGCATCAAAGGCTTCCAGATTCTTCTCGATGTCGTCGGGATCGTAGTAGTAGTTGACCATCAGTCCGTGTGATTGGTTCATGCCTTTTTCCGACACGTCGGCCAGCCAGTTCAGGCGCTCCAGCCGCGCGCCATTGCCGAGGTGAAAGCGTGCGACGGCATCGGCGGGGCGCTCGTTGCGCTTGATGTCGCGCAGGTAGTGCGCAGCCAGGCTCATCAGGGGCGCACGCATGTCGGCGGTGAGTTTGGCGTCACTGCGCCAGTCGATGGCCAGCGCATCGCGCAGCGCGTGCGGCAGCGACTGCTTGGCGAGCCAGCCGGCAAACCCGGGGATCGGCGAGAGGGTGACGAAATGCTCGAGCTTGGGGAAATCGCGCTTGAGGTCTTCGACCACCCGCTTGAGCAGGAAATTGCCGAACGAAATGCCGCGCAAGCCGCTCTGCGTACTGCTGATTGAATAAAACATCGCCGCACGTGCACGGCGGGTGTCGAACACCGGCGCTGCTTCATCGAGCAGGGCCTGCACATTGCCGGCGATGTCGGCAGTGAGCGCGACTTCAACAAACACCAGCGGTTCGTCGCGCAGACGCGGATGAAAAAACGCATAGACGCGGCGGTCACCATCGAGGCGGTTTTTCATATCCATCCATGAGTGGATCTCATGCACCGCTTCGTACTGCATCAGCTTTTCGAGAATGTGCGCCGGCGATTCCCAGCCGATGCGGCGCAATTCAAGAAAGCCGACATCGAACCAGTCGGCAAGCTGCACCTGCAACTCAGCCTCCAGCACCTGCAACTGCGGCTGCGGCTGCGCCTTGAGCGCATCGAGCAACTCGGTGCGCAGCGCCACCAGAAAGCGCACCCCGCCGAAGGCGGAGCCGAGCAGGCGGATCACCTGTGCGCGTGGCGATTGCATGGCCTCGCGCAACTGCACTTCTGCCTGCCACTCGGCAGGACTGGCCACACTTTTCGCGTAATGCGCGTGCGCCGCGCTCACCGTGGCCGGGTCAGGCCGCAACTGCACCGCCAGCGCGCAGAGGGCTTCTATGCGCGTCGCCGCGTTCATGTCGCCATAGAGAGAAATCAGACCGGCCGCTCGGGTACGGGCGGCAATCGCCCCGCCCTGCTCGCGCGCGCAGGCCTCGCATTCGCGCGTCCAGGTGCGCAACAGATCGCCCTGCGATTGCGGCGTGCGTACCGCCGCGTGCGGGGTAAACCACTTGCGAAAGCGGCCAAGTGCCGAATCGGCGCCGGAATCAGGCATGGAAATTTCGCTCGATGACGTTAGCGGAAGTTAAGGGTAATTTTAGCTCAACTTCGCCAAAAATAGGGCTTAATGCTGACATTAGCCCCGCATCACACCGTCTGATGGCACCATCTGCCGTCTAGGCCTAGCCTTCCGCGTAGGCTGCCTCAAACGCCCTCAAAAAATCGTCGCCCCGATCGACCGGCAGCGCATTGATGCCTGCCGCGCCCGCGCGCCCGCCGCCGCTCGCAAATTGCCGGCACAGGGCATCAGCCCCAGCAGGTCGTTCTGCCGGCGCACGCACGCTGACCGAATATTGGTCACCCATGCGCACCAGCAGCGCGTGCGCCCGCTGTGGAGTGGCATTCGCCAGTTCATTTGCCCACACGCCCTGCACGCGCCGCGCCCAAGGCACGTCGGGCAGTTCGAACGCCGCTGCCGCCGCTGTGGCACGCAGCGCGGTCACCGCCCGAGCGTTCGACAGGTCAGCCTGCATTCCCGCGCGCAGATCTTGCGCGAAAGTGTCGCCAGCAAGAAACGCATGCGGATCCACAAAAGGTGCGATGCGCTCGAACAGCCGCGCCGGATCCACATGCAGATCCGCAATCGATTCGCCGTAGGCGTTGTAGTTCATCAGCGTACCCAGCTCATCGAGTGCATCGAGGTCGCCGGTATCAATGGCTGCGCCCGTGGGCGCACTGCGTGCCGCCAGGCGCGCCGCTGCGGGCAGGTTGTCACCAAACGCCGCTGTGACCGCCCATGCGCGGAATTGCCCTGCCAGAAAGTCATCGACCAACAGGCTCGAACAAATCGTTGCTGAGGGATCAATGCGGGCTTGCAGAGCAGGATGCGCAGGGATCTCTCCAGCATGGTGGTGATCAAACCAGTGGACCGCGACGCCGCGCGCCAGAAGCTGCATGAGTGCAACGCGATTGCTGTCGAGCGAGATGTCGGCCACCCACACGGTATCGCCGCGCTGCGCGGTGCAGCGTGCCAGCAAACCAATGTCGCGCTTGACGCCGGTGACTACCCGATCGGGCACATGTCCCGCAAGCCGCAGTTGATGGGCCGCGCACAGCCCGTCGGCATCGCCGTTGAAGACAGACCAGATCGTCATGCTGGTGATTATCGCGGCAACGCCACGCCAGCACACCGTCACGTCGAAGCGCCGAAGATCAGTCTGAACCAATTGGTTTGGTGCGCCGGCAAGGCAATTGATGCGCCGCAACTGTGCAAGCAGGCGGCTTGACTGGCTTATGCGCCCAGATTGAATCGGGTGGCAGTGCTGACAGCCGCTACCACCAAGGGTTTCATTCAATCAATCGGCGCCAATCCGCTCCCACCATGGCTTTCAGGCTGCAGCCGCAGCGAGGCTCTGGCGCACATAAGCGATATGGCCGCGCAGGGTATAGACCCGGTCGGAAAATGCAAGTGGGACTTGCAGGGCGGCCGCTTCGGCTTCGATTTCGTCCAGCCGCGCCAGATGCCTGCGGCGTTCATCGGCGGGCATGTCGTTACGCGCCAAGTCACCTTCGAGGAATTTGAGTTCGCCATACCACTTGAAGATTTTGTTCTTCTGCCTCCAAAAGAAAATTTCCGGCAGCACCTTGACCAGCGGATACACCACCGCGACCAGGGGCACCAGCAGCACCAGCATGCGCTCAATGAAATTGGCGAGCCAGAACGGCAAATAGCGTTGCAGGAACGGGCGGCCCGTCTGAAAGTAGCGCTTGGCTTCGCCGGCGAGTGGAAAGTCGGTCGCCTTGGCGGACGGGAAATCACCCGGGCGATGCAGCAAGCCCGGCCCGCTATGTACTTCGACCGCGGCTTCGAGCAGCAAAAAAGCGAGTGCCGGATGCACGTCCTCGCGGATCACCAGGTTGGCGGTACTCGCGAGCAAGGTAATGTCGCGCGCGGGCAAATCATTCTTCAGATCCACCACGCCACGCGGCAGGATGACCGGCGACAAATACGGGAAACGGCGTGAGTAGCCTTCCGCCTGCGCCACACTCATCAGGCGCAGAGCAGGCTTGCGCAACAGGGCCTGCACCACCGGCGCAGCGGGTGCAGCGATCAGCAATACCGCGTCGAGCTTGCCCGCTTCGAGCAACTCGCGTGCGGCACGGCTGCCCTCGGGCAACAGCGTGGCGTTGGTTTCGTCCACGCCGGCGGCAGCGAGCAACTCCAGGGCGACTTTGCGCGTGCCGCTCCCCACCGGGCCGATTGCCGTACGCAGCCCCTTGAGCTGCGCGAAGCTCGTGATCTCTTGCTTGCCCTGATAGAACACCCAGACCGGTTCGTGAAACAGATTGGCGAGCGAATAGAGCGGTAGTTCGTCCACCGGTTGCTGCTGCGGATTGAGGCTCAACAGGCCGAGACCGCCCTGCACAAATGCCGCATCGACGAGGGCGCTGTTGTCCTTGAGGCGCGCAAGATTGTCAACCGAACCATTGGACGGTTTGAGCTCAAGCTTGACACCCTCGCGCTCAAACACCTTTTGATAACGCTGCGCATACGCGTGATAGGCGCCATCGGCGGCGCCAGTGCTGAGGGTCAGCGTATCGGGAGGCGCAGGTTTGACGAAGCGCGTGGCCACAAATACAGTGAGCGCGATCAGCGCGATACCAAGCGCGATCACCAGCCACAGATCGCGCGCGACGCCGTTGCGGGCGCGCGCCACCATATTGCGTGCCCGGCCGGTCATGCCCACCGGGGGTACCGGCACTGCAGCAGGAGAAGAATCGGGGGGATTTGTCATGGGCCGATTAAATCACGATAAGCTAGCGTGAATCGGGATCGGGGGCCACCACAAACGGGGCCGCAGTCTATGCGCTGGGACATTTTTTGCAAAGTGGTGGACAACTATGGCGACATCGGCGTGTCCTGGCGCCTTGCGCGCCAGTTGCGCGCCGAACATCAGGCCGATGTGCGCTTGTGGGTTGATGAGCTTGAGAGCCTGGAGCGCTTGTGCCCGGCCGCCGACGCCACGCTGGACCAACAGACCGTGGACGGCATCGACGTGCGGCGCTGGACCGCCCTGGCCGATCAGGCGCGCCCCGCCGACGTCGTGCTTGAAGCTTTTGGGTGTACCTTGCCCGAGGCCTACGTCGCATCGATGGCCGCAGCTGCGCGCGCGCCGGTGTGGATCAATCTCGAATATCTGTCTGCGGAAAACTGGGTGGCCAGCTGCCACGGCCTGCCTTCGCGCCATCCTCAACTACCGCTCACCAAACATTTCTTTTTCCCCGGTTTCACCACCGAGACCGGCGGACTGATCCGCGAGCGCGGGCTGTACGACGCACGCGATGCGTTTCAGGCCAGCAGCGTGGCCAAGCGCCAGTTCTGGTCGCGTCTTCATGTGCCCAAGCGCGCGCGCAACGAGTGGCGCGTGTCGCTGTTCTGCTATGCGAATGCGCCGGTGCCGGCGCTGCTTCAGGGCTTGTCGGCCCATCCGCATCCAGTGCGGCTGGTGGTGGCGCAAGGGCCGGCCGCGATTCAGGCGGCTGACTGGTTCGGTTGCGCCTCAACCCCCGGCACCCAGGCCGAGCTGGGCAATCTTGGCGTGTCAATCATCCCCTTCGTTGAGCAGACCGACTACGACAAGGTGCTGTGGGGTTGCGACCTCAATCTGGTGCGCGGCGAAGACTCGTTCGTGCGTGCCCAATGGGCCGGCCGGCCATTGGTATGGCACATATATCCGCAGGCGGAAAGCGCGCATGAGGTCAAGCTTGCCGAGTTCACCCGGCGCTACACCCATGGCCTGCATGAGCCACGCCGCGAGGCGGTGGAACGCTTTTTCCGGGTGTGGAATGGGCTCGACGCTGGCGCGGCATCGTTTGCCGAAATCTGGCGTTCGTTCGCCGCCAACCAGTCCGCCCTGCGCCTGCACGCCGAGGATTGGGCCTGGCGTTTGGCCGAGCAAGACGATCTTGCCGCCCAACTGGTTGAATTTGTTCAAAAAAGCCGACGGGCCGGGATATAATCTTGGGCTTTGCCGGGGTGCCGGCATCCCAACTGAACCAGTGGAACCGTCATGAAAATCGCTCAAGAACTCCGCGCCGGCAACGTCGTCATGGTCGGCACCGACGCCATGGTTGTGGTCAAGGCCGAATACAGCAAGTCGGGCCGCAACTCGTCGGTCGTCAAAATGAAACTCAAGAACCTGCTGACCGGCTCGGGCATGGAGTCGGTCTACAAGGCCGACGACAAGTTTGACGTCGTGCAGTTGGAGAAAAAGGAAGCCACCTATTCCTACTTCTCGGACCCGCTGTACGTGTTCATGGACACCGACTACAACCAGCACGAAGTCGAGAAAGAAAGCCTGGGCGACGCCATCAACTACCTTGAAGATGGCATGAAATGCGAGTTGACACTCTACAACGAGCGCGCCATTTCGCTTGAGTTGCCGACTTCGGTTGAGCGTGAAGTGATCTATACCGAACCCGCCATTCGCGGTGATACCTCGGGAAAAGTACTCAAGCCCGCCAAGCTCGCCACTGGGTTCGAGCTCGGTGTGCCGCTGTTTGTGGCGACTGGCGACAAGATCGAAATCGATACGCGTACCGGGGAATACAAGCGGCGCGTATAAAGCGCCATGCCCCCTACGCGACTCGCTATCGCCCAAAAAAAGGCCACCTCACGGTGGCCTTTTTTCATGTAACTGGCGCCTGTCAGGACCAAGCCGGCGCGACGGCAGCGTTAGCCTGCCCCTTCGATGTCGCCCACCGATGCCTTGCGTGGGTCAACCGGCGCACCCCAGTAATCAAAAGACGCGCGAATCGCCTCGAGCATGCGCGGCTTGCGCGCCCCGCTTTCGGGAAACTCTTCCATGCCGAAACTGTATTCGAGCGTCAGGCCGTCGGGGTCGAGGAAGTAGAGAAACATGCTGCCCGAGGGCGGGTGGCGCCCGGGACCGTTGACGATCGGCACCTGCTCCTTGTTGAAGCGCCAGATCGCTCGGCCGATGTCGTCCACTTCGCTGACCATGAAGTTGACATGGTGCAGGCCCCGTGCCTTGCCATTGCCGATGCCCAGTGAATGGTGCAAGGGGTTGGGGAAGCAACGCATGAAGGTCACCGCATCTTCGATGGCGTCGGAGACCTGGAAATTGAGCACCTCGGTAAAAAAGCGGATCGCCCCGGCGTAATCGGGCGCCCGCAGCACGACGTGGCCGAGGCGCTGAATCTTGGCGACGGTAGGCACGTAGGGCTGCCCGCCGAATTCGCGCATGTGCTCGTAAAACTCGAACGTGGCCCCGGTGCAGGGTTCGACGATGCGGATGCTGCGGCCCTGATGAAAGCGCGCGCATTCTTCGGCAGGCACGTCCCGCACATCGATATTTTTTGACCTGAGCCGGGCCGACAAGCGATCCAGCTCGGCAGCGGATTCCATCTCGAACCCGATGCGCTTGAGGCCTGGCTTGGCTCCCCGGAACAGCATGATGTTGTGATGGTCCCAATCGCAGCGGAAAAACAGCGGTGCGTCAGCGCCGCCCGGCACGCCCTGATCGTTCTGCACCGGCTGCAAGCCAAGCGTGTCGCGATAGAACGCTTTGGAGCGTTCCAGGTCAGTCACGTTGAGCGCGACATAGCCGAGCTTTTTGTAGCGGATCATGGCGCAGTTTCCTCAGAATTGCGTGCCTGGCGTCATTCGAACTTCACGCCAGACTCTTTGACCACACGCGTCCACTGTGCCAGCTCAGCGGCAATCACGCGCGCGAATTCAGCCGGCGTGTTGGCCACCGGGTCGGCGGATAGATCGCCGAACGCCTTCCTGACATTGGGCCGGGCCACTGCCAGCGCCACGGCATCACGCACTTTCGCGATGATGTCCGCCGGCGTGCCGGCCGGCGCCAAGAGGCCAAACCATACCGATCCATTGAAACCGGGCACGGTGTCCGCAACCGTGGGCACGCCGGGCGCAAGATCGGTCGGCTTCTCGGTCGCAATCGCCAGCACCCGGAGCTTGCCCGCTCGCGCGTGCTGCAAACCATCGAGGCCGGTCATGAACATCACCTGCACTTCGCCGCCG
>JANLTL010000111.1:0-11240 GCA_031362905.1 Burkholderiales bacterium
AGGCGGCGAAGTATTTGCCGTCCACCTTGAACTGCGCACGCTCGGCATCAGTCCCCTCGCGGGAAAGCACCGTGTTGGGCTGCGTGCCTGCGGCGACAAACACGGTGCGTGCGGGCAGCCAGGTTTCACCTGCGGGTGACGACTTGCCGTCGGCGTTGACTTCGCTGCGTGTCAGCCACAGGCCCTTGACGGCGCCATAGTTGTCGATGTCGGCGCGTTTGGGTGCCAGGCACTCAGCGAAGGTGATGCCTTCCTGCAGGGCGAGTTCAACTTCTTCGTGATTGAGCGTGTAGGACGGGCTGTCAACCAGGCGGCGGCGATAGGCAATGGTGACGCCGCCCCAGCTGCGCAACAGTTCGATCACGTGCGGCTCGCGGCCCTGGCGCTTTGCGTTCTCGCGTTCACTGCGGATCGCGCGCGCGTGGGCCAGAAATTCTTCCGCGATCTCGCGATCTTCGTCGCGCCATGCAGCGCGGATGGCGCTGATGCCGGATTCTTTTACCAGTGCATCGTGGCGCGTGAGAAATTTTTCGACCTGCACTTGGTAATAAGCAAGTGATTCGGTCGCGGTGTCAATCGCGGTCAGGCCGCCACCGATCACCACCACCGGCAGGCGCACCTGCATGTTGGCAATGGAATCGGCCTTGGCTGCGCCGGTGAGTTGGAGCGCCATCAAGAAGTCGGACGCGGTGCGTACGCCGCGCGCAAAACCATTCGGAATGTCGAGCAGGGTCGGCCGCCCTGCGCCAATCGCCAGCGCGACATGGTCGAAGCCGAGCTGCCACGCGTCGTCGAGCGTGACGGTGCCGCCGAAGCGGATGCCGCCAAATAGTGCGAATTCGGCGCGGCGTTCGAGCAGCAGGCGGATCACCTTGAGAAAGCTCTTGTCCCAGCGCACCGTGATGCCGTATTCGGCGACGCCGCCAAAGCCTGCGTTGACACGTTCGTCAAGGTTTTCCTTGATATCGGCGAAATCACGAATCGGCTCGAACGGCGCACGTGAGCCATCGAGGTTTACGCCTGACAGGCGCGCGGGCAGCGGCTCGATCTTGAGACCATCAATCCCGACCACGGTGTGACCATCGTTTAGCAGGTTGTGCGTAAGGCCGAAGCCTGCCGGCCCCATGCCGGCAACCAGCACGCGATAGCCGGTGGCCGCGGCCGGCAGCGGGCGCTTCAGATTCAGCGGATTCCAGCGCGTCAGCAGCGAGTAAATCTCGAAGCCCCATGGCAATTCGAGCACGTCCTTGAGGGTGCGCGTCTCGGCCTGCGGGATGTCGACTGGCGCTTGCTTCTGGTAAATGCAGGCCTTCATGCAGTCGTTGCAGATGCGGTGGCCGGTGGCAGCAGCGAGCGGGTTGTCCACCGTGATGATCGCGAGCGCACCGATCGCGTGACCCGCGACCTTGGCCATGTGGAACTCGCTGATCTTTTCTTCAAGCGGGCAGCCGGCCAGCTTGACGCCGAACACGGTCTTCTTGAAGGCCACACTGCCATCCGCTGCCGGTTTTTCCTTGAGGCCGCGCGAGCACGAATCCTTGCCTTGCTTGTGGCACCAGATGCAGTAGTTGGCCTGGTCGAGTGCGCCGGCGAGGTTTGTGCCGTTGTCGGTGAGCTTGAAGCCTTCGCGCCGGCGAATGTGCTCGGGCTTGATGGTGAAGGTGGTGATCGCGTCGTCGTGGCGGTTCACCGAATGGTCAATCAGGTGCAGGGGGTCGATCTTGCCGGGTGCCTTGAACAGCAGGCCCTCGTGGTGGCGGTGCTTGCCGGCCTCGGACTGCAATGCCCACGCGGCGTACTTGAGCGCCAGATCCAGCGAGCCTGCGAACGTGGTTTCATCGGCTTGCCAGCGCATCACATGGCGTGCAAACGCCAGTTCAAATGCGGCGATCGCCTCTGGAGAATCACCAAGAGTGGCTCCTACCAATGGTTGCAGCTCGATTCCCAGTTGCGGACCCGGCAAGCCGGAGGCCGCTACCGCATCAAACGCCTTGGCGGCCCTGCGTTGCACGAACTGACGCTTGACCTCAAACAGCGGTGCCAGCTCGTGGTGCCGCTCGGCCAGCGCGCTGACCTTGTCGGCAATCCCAAACAAGGTGCCCAGAAAATCGTCGACGTGGGGAGCGAGATCGAGCAACAGCTGCGATTCCACCTTGGCATCGAGCTTGGCCGGTTCGCGGCGGGCGTCGGCGAGGCGCGTCCACAATCCCATGTCGCTGGCAGCGAGTTCAGTCAGAAAGGCAGCGTCTACCTTCTGCAACCCCGGCCGTTGATAGAGATCAGGAAAGGTCAGATCAAAAGCGAGTGTCAGCATGATTCATTTCCACATCAATAAAAAAGGCCGCGCTGGGGCGGCCTTGGCGCAGGCGCAAACGGCTGCTTAACCGCGGTCAAGCATGGCGAATTTGTCCTTGACATCTTTGAAGTCATCGGCATCGGCCAATGGGCCTTTGGTCTTGGTGATTGACGGCCAGCCCTTCGCCAATTCAACGTTCAGGTCAGTGTATTTTTTCTGATCGTCCGGCACATCTTCTTCGGCATAGATGGCGTTCACCGGGCACTCGGGGATGCACACCGCACAATCGATGCATTCGTCCGGGTCGATCACCAGCATGTTCGGGCCTTCGCTAAAGAAATCGACCGGGCAGACGTCAACGCAGTCGGTGTATTTGCACTTGATGCAGGATTCGGTAACAACGTGGGTCATGCTGAGTCATTCCTTGATGCGGGCAAACCGGGATTATAAATTGCCGCGCCGTTGGCGCGCTGGCGCGGGTTCAGCCCTGCACCCAAGGCAGGCCAGCGCGGCGCCAGCCGCCAAGCGTACCCCGGCGGCCGTCGGAATCCTTGTCGCCCTCGAAGCCTTCGAGGATGTTGTAGACGCGGGTGAAACCGGCTGCGGTGGCGGCGATGGCGGCGTTGTGCGAGCGCACCGCGCTGCGGCACAAGAGCAGCAGCGCTTGATCTGGTGCATGCACGGCGCGCAATTGATCGAGGAAGGCGGGGTTGGGGCGCGATGTCACCCCGGCAGCGTTGCCTTCGCCGCCGCCTTCATAGATGCGCCATTCGATCAGTACGCTGCCGGGGATGCGCCCGACAAATTCGTGCTCGTAACGGCTGCGCACATCGACGATGGCGGCGGCACCGTTCTGGGTCAGTTGCCAGGCTTGGGCCGGCGTGACGGCACCGGCATAGGCGAGACCGGCGCCGCTGCCGTAGTGATGTGCGTCCTGAAAAATGGCTGCGCTGGCGGGGGTGACGGAGGGGATATTGTTCATGTCAGGCGGTGGCAGTGCGCGCGATTGCAGCGTTTGCGATGCATGGTTGATCGGAGGCGACTGCGCCGGAACCCATGCCTGCGGCGCGATAGACCTCGCCAATGAGCAACAGTGCCGGGGCGGATGATGTCTGAAAACCCTTGGTGGACAAGGCTTGCAGCGTGGTGAAGGTTTTCTTCTGACCGGGCAGCGAAGCATTTTCGACGATGGCGACCGGGGTGCGCGCAGGTTTGCCGCGTGCGATCAACGCTCCGGCAATCGCCTGTGCCTCATGCGCAGCCATGTAGAGCGCGGCAGTGTCGGCGGCGAGGGCTGCGTCAAGCCAGCCCGAGGGAACTTCTTCGCGGCCCACGCGCGGCGTCACGAAGCAGACCGAGCGGCTTGCGCCACGCTGGGTGAGTGAGATGCCCAAGTCCGCACTTGCGGCCAGCGCGGCGGTGATGCCGGGTACGACTTCATAGGCAATGCCGGCCTGGACAAGAGCGTTGATCTCCTCCTGCGCGCGGCCGAACAGCATGGGGTCGCCGCCTTTGAGACGTACCACGACGCGGTGCTTGCGCGCCGCGTCGATCAGGCGTTTGTTGATGAACGCTTGTGCCGTCGAGTGCGCGCCATGGCGCTTGCCGACGGCAATTTTGTCGGCACCTGCTGCGAGCGCGATGGTGTCCGGATGCACCAGGGCGTCGTGAAACACGATGCCGGCCTGCGCAAGCAGCCGCGCGGCGCGCAAGGTGAGCAGGTCGGGCGCACCGGGGCCGGCGCCCACCAGGTAGACTGTGCCGGGTTGCGTGGCTGCGTCCGCTGCGTCTTTAGTCATGAATCATCCCCGCTGCAACAGTGTGATGCGTAAATTCATCAATGACGATGAAGCCGCCGGTGGCGCGGTTGCCGCGATACGCGTCGAACGCGACCGCTTGTTGCGTCTTGACGCGCGCCATGCCGATGTCATTGAGCCTGAGTGTGTCCGCAGGCTGGCGCGCACCGCTCTGCACGTCGAGCCGCGCATCGAGGCCGGTGAATCTGGCGGCCACCGTGCGGGTACCGAGTTTAATCAGGTATTTGCGCGACAGGTCGAGCGCGTCGGCGTCCATCCAGCACAGCACGGCAGAAAATGTATTGGCCGCATGCGGCGGTGCTGAGTCACTCGCGATCAGGTCCCCGCGCGAAATATCGATGTCGTCTTCGAGCAGCAGGGTGACCGAGGCTGGCGCCTGGGCGCTTGCGCGCGACTGCAATGCGCCATGCTCAAACACCACGATGTCGCGGACGCGGCTGGTGCGGCCTTGCGGCGCGATGCTGACCGCATCACCCACCTGTACGCGGCCTGACTCGATGCGCCCCTGATAGCCGCGAAAATCGTGCAGCGCAAGCGAGGCAGCTTGCTGCGGGCGGCTGACCAGTTGCACCGGAAAGCGGAAGGGTTCTTCAGCAATACCGCCCGAAACATCGACGGCTTCGAGGAGGTCAAGCAGGGTGGCGCCGACGTACCACGGCATGTTTGATGACGCATCGACCACGTTGTCACCAAGCAGGGCGGAGAGTGGGATGGCTTGTACTGACGGTGCGGTGCCGGGCAAGTCCGGATTGCCGATGAAGGCGTCAAATTCGGTAGCGATGCGCGTGAACACCTCTTGCGCGTAGCCCACCAGATCCATTTTGTTGACTGCCAGCACCAGATGGCGAATGCCGAGCAGGCGCGCGATCAATGCATGGCGCCGCGATTGCATCGAGAGTCCATTGCGCGCATCGACCAGCACGATGGCGAGATCCGCAGTAGAAGCACCGGTGACCATGTTGCGCGTGTACTGTTCATGGCCGGGCGTGTCGGCAATGATGAATTTGCGCTTGGGGGTGGCGAAGTATCTGTAGGCCACGTCAATGGTGATGCCCTGCTCGCGTTCGGCGATCAGGCCGTCGGTGAGCAGGGACAGATCCACCTGGCTGGATGCCACCGCACCGGGGGCGCGGCGCAAGCGTTTGGAGGCGCGCTCCACCTGCGCGAGCTGATCCGCAAAAAGTGAT
The DNA here is from genome assembly GCA_031362905.1 of Burkholderiales bacterium. Taxonomy (GTDB): domain Bacteria; phylum Pseudomonadota; class Gammaproteobacteria; order Burkholderiales; family JAEUOS01; genus CANJDH01. The sequence continues at coordinate 5,301 of JANLTL010000111.1, forward strand.
TTGGAGTCGTACAGCAGTCGCCCGATCAGCGTGCTCTTGCCGTCATCGACGCTGCCGGCGGTCGAAAAGCGCAGCAGGCCACCGGTGCCGGATCCGGGTGCGAATGCCGCTGCAGGTGCCAGGGCAGGTGCCGGGGCAGGCCGAGGCGCGAGGGGGTTAGTGTTGGCCTTCATCAGAAGTAGCCTTCCTTCTTGCGCAGTTCCATCGCTGCTTCGGAGGTTTGGTCATCCATGCGGGTGGCGCCGCGCTCGGTAATGCGCGTGGCTGCGGTTTCGACAATGATTTCTTCGACGGTGCGTGCGGGCGACTCGACCGGCGCGGTGCAGGTCATGTCGCCGATGGTGCGAAAGCGCACGGTTAGCGTATCAACTGCTTCTCCGGCCTTGGGCTGCACCAGTGATGACACCGGCAGGATGCCATTGGCCTTGCGGATGATTTGCCTCTGGTGGGCAAAGTAGATCGACGGCACCGCCAATTGCTGGCGCGCGATGTATTGCCAAACGTCGAGCTCGGTCCAGTTCGAGATCGGAAACACGCGCATGTGCTCGCCCTTGTGCACGCGGGTGTTGTAAATATCCCAAAGTTCAGGTCGCTGATTCTTCGGATCCCATTGGCCGAATTCGTCGCGGAAGGAAAAAATGCGTTCCTTGGCGCGCGCCTTTTCTTCATCGCGACGTGCGCCGCCAAAGCAGGCGTCAAAGCCGAATTCAGCAATGGCGTCGAGCAGGGTGACGCTCTGATGGCGGTTGCGTGATTCATCAGTTGACTTGAGACGCACGCGGCCCGATTGGATTGAATCTTCCACCGAGCGCACGATCAGTTCTTCGCCCAGTTCGGTGGCGCGCGCATCGCGGAAGGCGATCACTTCGGGGAAGTTGTGTTCAGTGTCGATGTGCAAGAGCGGAAACGGAAAGCGCCCCGGACGAAAGGCCTTTTCGGCCAGACGCAGCAGCACGATAGAATCTTTGCCGCCGGAAAACAGCAGTGCCGGATGGCTGCACTCGGCCGCCACCTCGCGCATGATATGGATGGCTTCGGATTCGAGCCAGTCGAGGTGGCTGTCGCCATACAAGGCGCTGTCGTGGGTGCGCGCGGTGTCGAGCACCGCCTGGGGAGTGTGAGCGTTCATGTGAGGAGTTCTTCGATTGGTTGTGCACTGGAGGCAGCGGCGGAGGTGGTGGCTGCGGCATCATCAGCGGCAGTGACTTTGGTCGTGGCGTCGCGTCGCGACTGATCAGGCTGCGCGGCCGCAACATGCAGGCCGCATTCCTTTTTGTCTGCCGATTCCCACCACCAGCGCCCGGCGCGAATGTCCTCGCCGGATGCAATGGCGCGGGTGCAGGGCGCGCAGCCGATGCTCGGATAGCCCTGAGCGTGCAGCGGATTGACCGGCACCTGGTGGCTGGCGATATAGGCTTCGACGTCGGCCAGCGTCCAGTCGAGCAGGGGATTGAACTTAATCAATTGGTATTCCGCATCGAATGCCGCTTCTTGCAAGCCTGCGCGCGACGCCGCCTGCTCACGGCGCAAGCCGGTGACCCACGCGCGCTTGCCCGTCAGCGCGCGCCGGAGCGGCTCGATCTTGCGCACCGCGCAGCAGTCCTGACGCTGGCTCACGCTGTCGTAAAAACCATTGATGCCGTTGAGCCTGATGTAGTGTTCCAGCGCCCCGGTCTGCGGCACCAACACGGCGATGCGCCTTTTGTAGCGCGCCTCCGTCTCGGCCAGCAGGGCCAGGGTTTGGGCATGCAGACGACCGGTGTCGAGTGTGAACAGGCTGATCGATGGCGCGTGCTTGACGATCAGGTCGGTGAGCACCATGTCTTCGAGGCCGAGGCTGGTCGAGAATGCGGCGGGCGCGTGTGCAGCAGCTTGCCCGAGCAATGCAATGGCTTGATCGATGTGACGCATGATTTGATTTGAACTGGGTACTCGGAAAGCCACTCGGGACACCACTCAGGAAACCAACTTCGCCCCGACCAACACCAACATCGCGGCGAGGGAAGTGCGCAGAATGCGCTCGGGCACAGCGCGGGAGAGCGCGCTGCCCAGCATCACCCCGGGGATCGAACCAATCAGGAGAGCCGCGAGCAAGGTGAGATCGACCGTGCCAAGGCTGGCGTGGCCGAGCCCGGCAACCAGCGTCAGCGGCACGGCATGCGCGATGTCGGTGCCGATAATTTGCACCGACGGACGCTTCGGGTACAGAAACAACAGCGCCGCAACCCCGACTGCGCCGGCCCCGACAGAAGAAATCGTCACTAGCACACCGATCACGGCCCCCACCAGCACCGTGACGATGGAAATTTTGCGTGCGGCCCAGTGCTGCACCGGCGACAAGGCCACCAGCCTGGTCTTGAAAATGAGAGCGGCGGCGGTCAGCAACAACGCGCCACCCAGCGTGGTCTTGATCACGGCGGCCAGCGTGTCAGGGGCGGGCGCAATCAAATGCAGTGCGATGGCAGTGACGATGGCGAGGGGGATGCTGCCAAGGCCCAGCAGACCGGCGATGCGGTAGTCGATGGTGCCTTGGCGGTCGTGCATATAGATGCCGCCCGCCTTGGTGATCGCGGCATAGAGCAAATCGGTGCCGACAGCGGTTGCCGGCGCCACTCCAAACACCAGCACCAGCAAGGGGGTCATCAGCGAGCCGCCACCGACACCGGTGAGACCGACGATGACACCGACAACGAAGCCTGAAACAGAGGTAAGCCAGTCCATGAAGAGCATTATTGGACTTGCGTAACTGCGTGTCCAAGAATATTAAATTGATTGCTTAATACTTTTTTGAATTAATACGTGTAAAGCGTTGCGGATGCGCCAGAGGGGCGCGCGCAAGTCCGCAAGTGTCTTTAGGCGTTGGCCTACGTTGTTGTAGTAGATGCAGCAGCAGCGGCGAGACGGCGCCGGTAGTAGGGTGCCGGCTGATCGACCGCGTTTTGATACGCGCCGGAAAAATCGTCAAAGGCGCGCAACGCGTCGTCGAGCGATTTGCCGTCCTTGAGTACGAAGGCGTTGAAGCCGCAGCGTGCGAGGTAAGGGATGGTGTCGCGAAACACGTCGCCAAAGGCGCGCAACTCGCCTTTGAAGCCATAGCGCTCGCGCAGCAGGCGACCGATGGAAAAGCCGCGGCCATCTACAAACTGTGCAAACTCGATGGCGATCAAGGGTAGCTTGACGAGCTCGCGTACCAGGTCGATTTGCGTTGGGTCATCGGCGCCTTGGAGCCAAACCCCGGTCTTGCCGGCACGTGTGGCCAGCGCGGTGCGCTCCTTGAGCCAGTACGGCAGCGCAACGATCAAGTTGCCGGTGGGCGGCAAGGACGCATCTTCGGCGGCGTGCATCCAGGTGTCGTCTGTAATTTTTTTGTCGAGAATGATTTGCATGATTTACGCCGCCTTCAGTTGAGCGGCTGAGGCGCTCGCGCCATAGACGCGTGCCTTGAAGGGTTCGATGCCGATGCGACGCACGGTGTCGATGAAGACTTCGTCTTCGTGACGCGATTCAACATAGACATCAAGAATGTGGCTGATCACGTCGGGCATCTCATCCTGGCCAAACGAGGGGCCGATGACCTTGCCGAGCGAGGCGTTCCAGCCTTGCGCACCACCGAGCGTGACTTGATAGAACTCGGCCCCGGCCTTGTCCACCCCGAGGATGCCGATGTGGCCGACATGGTGATGACCGCAAGCGTTGATGCAGCCCGAGATGTTGAGGTCAATCGGGCCGAGATCAAACTGGTAGTCGAGGTCTTCGACGCGTTGCGAGATGGCTTCGGCCACCGGAATCGACTTGGCGTTGGCGAGGGAGCAAAAATCGCCGCCCGGGCAGCAGATGATGTTGGAGATGAGGCCGATATTGGGCGTGGCGAACCCGATCTTCTTGGCCTCTTGCCAGACCGTGAACAGATCGGATTCCTTCACGTCAGCGAGGATCAGATTTTGCTCGTGTGAGACGCGGATTTCGCCAAAGCCAAAGCGGTCGGCGAGGTCGGCCACCGCATCCATTTGCGCATCGGTGGCGTCGCCCGGCGGCTTGCCGATGGGCTTGAGCGAGAGGGTGACGGCGGCATAGCCTGACACCTTGTGCGCCGTGACATTTTGCTGCGTCCAGCGTGCGAAAGCGGGGTTGTCGTGGCGTAGCCGCTCATGGCCGGCATCCACGTCGGCCAGCGTGTCGTACGCGGGCGGCGTGAAGGCGGCTTCGAGGCGGGCAAATTCTTCGTCAGGCACAACGGCCGGCCCACCTTTGATCTGATCCCATTCGGCTTCGACCTGGCGCGTGAACTCGACGGGCGTCAACTCCTTGACCAGGATCTTGATGCGTGCCTTGTATTTGTTGTCGCGGCGGCCATGCAGGTTCCACACGCGCAGGATGGCATCGAGGTAATTGCACAGTTCGGCGCGCGGCAGGAAGTCGCGAATCGCGTGGCCAATGATTGGTGTGCGGCCGAGGCCGCCACCCACGAACACGCGCACGCCTTCTTGACCTTCAGCATTTTTGACAATGTGCAGGCCCACGTCGTGTACCAGCACGGCGGCACGGTCGGAAGAACTCGCCGCCACGGCGATTTTGAACTTGCGCGGCAGGAAGGCAAATTCGGGGTGAAAGGTAGACCACTGGCGGATCAACTCGCAGTAAGGGCGCGGATCAGCCGCTTCATCCCGCGCGACGCCGGCAAAGTGATCAGTGGTGGTGTTGCGCACCACATTGCCGCTAGTCTGGATGGCGTGCATTTCGACACTCGCGAGGTCAGCGAGGATGTCTGGCACTTGTTCGAGCTTGGGCCAGTTGTACTGGATGTTCTGGCGCGTAGTGAAGTGGCCATAGCCGCGGTCGTATTGGCGCGCAATGTGCGCGAGCATGCGCATCTGCCGGGATGACAGCATGCCGTAGGGTACGGCGATCCGCAGCATCGGCGCATGCCGCTGCACATAGAGGCCATTTTGCAGCCGCAGCGGGCGGAATTCGTCTTCGGTCAATTCGCCGGCCAGGAAGCGCCGGGTTTGGTCGCGGAATTGGGCAACGCGTTGATGGACCAGTTGCTGGTCGATTTTGTCGTATTGGTACATGGCCGAAGATCGAAGGAGGTGGTGGTGGCGGAAAGAGAAACAAATCAGCCGCTCAAATTCGCGCCGGTATGGAAAAACTGAAAGAAATGAGGGCGCTTTGGGCCGGAGAGCGTTTGACCGCGACTCGGGCGCATTGTCGGATGCGCGCTTCATCTCGTCCAAGAATATTAATTACCTTGATTATTATTAAAAGTAATTAATAAACAGAACTACCTGTTGTCATACCAGGCGTACGGACGCCATGTTGAATTCGCAACCATCTGGCGTGGCGCACGGATCTGAGTTTCAACCCATTGGCGTCAGGAAACTGTCGCGGGACGGCAACCGCTGGCAGACGGGCCGGATGGGAAGGGAAGGTGACAAAATTTAGCACGCGGGTTGACAAATTGTGTCACTCGTCTGCAGGTGCGGGCGTGAAATCCCCAAAGCAGAATGCGTTCAACAGATTGTTTATTTTTCAATTCAATAACAAATACTTAGAAAAAAATTGAATGATTGATTATTTGTAAGAACCATGCGTTCTGTGTTGGCCCGCTTGTTGCTTTTTCCGATTTTTAGCAGCGCAATTCCGCGCTCGCCAACTCTCACAGGAGGTTCCAATGAAGCAACTGCAAAAAGGTGGCGATGTCCCGTCCGTAGTTGAAGGTTGAGTTGGTGGTTGAAGCAGTCGCGGGCCCAGAATGCGGGTTCTCGACATCCTCAACCTGAACCAAAGAAAGCTCAACCACCATGAACAAGTCTACTCGCAACAGCAGTAACCCCAAACTGCAATTCGTCGACAAGCAGGCCTGGGCAGCGCTGCACGCGCAGCCGCTGTTAAGAGCCAACCCGCAAGCGGCAATGCCGCTGTTCTCGATGATCGGGCAAG
>JANLTL010000142.1:0-1629 GCA_031362905.1 Burkholderiales bacterium
ATTCAGACTGGTAATGCGCCCGCTTTCAGTGCCGGCACCTTCGTCGATCACGGCGTTGATGAGGGTCGGCTTGCGCGAGCTGATCGCCGCTTCCATCGCGCTGCGCAACTCAGCCGGCGTGGTGGCGTGGACGCCAATGCCGCCGAAGGCTTCCATCAATTTGTCGTAGCGTGCGCCCTTGACGAACACCGTCGGCGCCACATCGGGGCCGCCGGTGGGGTTGATGTCCTTGCCGCCGTAGACACCGTTGTTGTTCATGATGACGATGCACACCGGCAGGTTGTAGCGGCAAATGGTCTCGACTTCCATGCCGGAAAAACCAAAAGCGCTGTCGCCTTCAATCGCGATGACTGGAAAATTGGTTTCGACCGCAGCCGCCACAGCGAAGCCCATGCCAATGCCCATGATGCCCCAGGTGCCCACGTCCAGACGCTTGCGCGGCTGGTACATGTCAACGATGCTGCGCGTGAAGTCGAGCGCATTGGCACCTTCATTGACGAGCATGGCATCCGGGTTGGCCTTGATGATGTCGCGCACCACGTTGAGGGCGCTGTGAAAATTCATCGGCACCGGGTCTTTGGCAAGCGTCTCGGCCATCTTGGCGAGGTTCTTGTTCTTGCGCTCGGCAATCGCACCAAGCCACTCGGCCGACGGTTTGGCCCAACTGCCGTCGACACAGGCGAGCAAGGCGGACACGCAGGAGCCAATATCGCCGATCAGCGGGGCCTCAATGCGCACATTGCTGTCGGCTTCGGTCGGTGAAATGTCGATCTGGATGAACTTTTGTGCGCCCCAGGCTTTGTGATCCTTGCCACCCCAGGTCTTGCCCTTGCCTTGAGAGAGCAGCCTGTTGAGGCGAGCCCCAATCAGCACCACCACATCGGCTGCAGGCAATACGTAAGAACGTGCAGCGGCGGCCGATTGCGCATGGGTGTCAGGCAGCAAGCCCTTGGCCATCGACATCGGCAGATAGGGAATGCCGGTCTTCTCGATCAGCGCGCGCACATCGGCGTCGGCCTGCGCGTAGGCCGCACCTTTGCCCAGCAGGATCAGCGGGCGTTTGGCACTCTTGAGCAAATCGAGGGCGCGCTTGACCGACTCGGGGGCCGGCAGTTGGCGCGGCGCCGGATCAACCACTTTGATCAGCGAGGCCTTGCCCGCTACTGCGTCCATGCTCTGCGCGAACAACTTGGCGGGCAAATCGAGATAGACGCCGCCGGGGCGCCCTGATACCGCCGAGCGGATCGCACGCGCGATACCGACACCGATGTCCTCTGCGTTGAGCACGCGAAACGCCGCCTTGCACAGTGGCTTGGCGATGGCCAGCTGGTCCATCTCTTCGTAGTCACCCTGCTGCAGATCAACGATTTCACGCTCGGACGAGCCGCTGATCAGGATCATGGGGAAACAGTTGGTGGTGGCGTTGGCCAGCGCGGTAAGGCCATTGAGAAAGCCCGGTGCCGACACCGTGAGGCAGACGCCCGGCGCCTGTGTGATGAAACCCGCAATCGCCGCCGCGTTGCCGGCGTTCTGCTCGTGACGAAACGAGATCACGCGCATTCCTTGCGCCTGCATCTTTCGCGCGAGGTCGGTGATGGGGATGCCGGGCAGGCCGAAGATGGTGTCGAT
>JANLTL010000148.1:0-4772 GCA_031362905.1 Burkholderiales bacterium
GTCATTTCGCGGCGCGGCGCTTCGAGCCTGAGGGACGGTTTGCCGGTCGCGTCGATGCTCTCGATGCCCACCTTGACATCCTTCATCTCGGGCAAATACGTGGAGACCGGGTTGACAAGGCGGATGCGGCCTTCCTCGACCAGCATCATGACGGCGCACGACACCATCGGCTTGGTCATCGAGGCGATGCGGAAAATCGCGTCGGTGGTCATCGGCAGCTTTTTGGCGTGGTCGCGCAAACCGAAGGCTTCGAGGTAGGCGACTTTGCGCCGGCGTGCGATCAGCACGACCGCGCCGGGCAGCGCACCGGCGGCGATGTCGGCTTGAAAAGCCGAGGCAATGCGCGCGGCGCGCTCGGGGTCCAGCAAGGTGGCGTCAATCGGCACAAGAATTCCTTTGTACGGGAGAAAAGCACGACGGGAACATGGGAAAATGCGGGTTGCGCATCGCAGTGCGCTACGCTCTTCCATCCAGTCATTCTAGCCCGCATGCCGGGCCGCACCGCAGGCCGATGAACTTCTCCGTATCGAGTGAGCACCTTGCACCGGCCAGTTCAAGCTGTTCGGAGATGTCATCCCCGGTGCGGTGACACCGGGGGCGCGGTGAATCAGGGGCCGGTGTACGCATCGGTGCTGAACGGTACTGACCGCCCACACTTGATCGAAACACTTACCAACGACAGAGGACATAACCATGAACCGCATTGCTCATTGGATTGGAATCAGCGCCGTCATACTGGCTTGTTGCGCAACCAGCGCTGCCGCACAGGACAAGGTGGTCTATCACTTTGATAGCGGCGTTGCACAGGCGACCAAAGGATTGCGCAATATCCGCAATCACCTTGATGTCGAACCGAAAACGCAAATCACGGTGGTGGCGCACGCCGAAGGTGTGGACTTTCTGATGGAAGGCGCCAAGACCAGCAACAATCAGGAGTTCGCGGCACTGGTGGCTGACCTCTCGGGACGTGGCGTGAAATTCGAGATTTGTGAAATCACGCTGAAGAATCGGAATCTCAAGAAAGACCAGTTCATCCTCGGGCCCGGCTTCACGCCGTCGGGGGTGGTGCGCATCGCCAACTTGCAGGCGCGCGACAAGTTTGCTTACATCAAACCTTGATGCATCAGGGGCGGGAGCGCGGTCGCGGGTGTAAAATGGGCTTCCTCTGATATCGCCCTGAAACCCGCTCCCACCAAGGGTTTCCGGGCCACGCCTGCGGCCACATGATCCCTTCTGAATCGATCCGTCTGTCCAAGCGCATGAGCGAGCTCGGCCTCGCATCGCGCCGTGAAGCCGATGACTGGATCGAGCGTGGCCTGGTACGCGTCGATGGCGCAGTGGCGATTCTTGGCTTGAAGGTCACGCCGCAGCAGAAGATCGAGATCGACAAACGTGCACAGTCACAACAGGCGCGGCGCCTCACGGTGCTGTTGCACAAGCCGGTGGGCTTTGTGAGCGGGCAGGCAGAAGATGGCTACCAGCCGGCGAGTGTGCTGGTGCTGCCGGAAAATCAGTGGCTGGCGCAGTCGCGGCCGGCGCAAAAGCAGCCGGCGCAATTTGCGCCGCAGGGGGCAGTCCAGCGCAAGGACTTGCTTGGCCTGGCGCCGGCCGGGCGCCTCGACATCGATTCGACCGGCCTGTTGGTGCTGACGCAAGATGGCCGCATCGCCAAACAATTGATTGGCGACAACTCCGAAGTTGAAAAGGAATACCTGGTGCGCGTGCAAACCAGCAAGACGGGCGGACGACTTCCCGAAGCCGAGCTCAAACGCCTCAATCACGGCTTGAGCCTCGATGGCAAGGCACTGCGCCCCGCGAAAGTGACATGGATGAATGACGATCAACTGCGCTTCATTCTGCGCGAAGGCAAAAAGCGCCAGATTCGCCGCATGTGCGAGCTGGTAGGCCTGCGCGTGCTCGGTCTCAAGCGCGTGCGCATCGGCAAGGTGGCGCTGGGTGAATTGCCGCAGGGCAAATGGCGCCTGTTGGGCGCGCATGAAGGATTCGCATGAGCGCGGCGCCTGACAACGTTGTCCCGCCATCTGCAGCGGGCGGAGCGCAGCGGGCGATGGCCGGGCTCGACGGCAAGCTCGTGCCTGCATCCACCAACCAAACCTATCCCACCATCACCTGGCAGGAGCGCGGCGCCACCCACACTGCGCGCTGGCGCTCCGAAGCGGGTGTCGCCCCACCGAAGCGCGTGGTGATCGCTGACGACACGATGAGCGCTGACCGCGCCTGGCGTCTGGTCTGTGAAGGCACGGCACTGCTGTGGCGCGGTGATTTTCAGAACGCGCGGCAGTTGTTGCAGGCGCTGGGCCGGCGCGCCGATCCCGCCCTGCGCAAGAAATCTGCGGCAGGCAAGCCCGCATCGGACCAGGCAGTCGCTGACGAAGCGGTGGTGCAGAGCACTCCTGAGACGGACAAACCCGCACAGTTTCCCGATGCATTTCACCGCTACCGCATGGCCCAGGCGCAGCGCGCACGCACGCTTGGCATGCTGCTGATGCAATGTGAACCCGACCATCAGATCAACTTGCGGCGCGCCCCGGATGTGCGGCGCGCCTGCATCCAGGCTTACGGCCCGGAGGATGGCACCCCGCAACGCTACGCCACATCGCTGCGCGAGCTGCTCGGCCTCATCAGCGCACGGGAGTGGCGCAAGAAGGGTGTCGAAGTGGCCGCGCTCGACGAACGGATTCATCCGCACTACGGCGTATTTGCGCCGGTGCGCAGCGAGTATGTGAATCTGGTCAACGAAGCACCGTTGATGGCAACCGATCTTGCGTTCGATATCGGCACCGGCACCGGCGTGCTGGCGGCGGTGCTGGCGCGGCGCGGGGTCAAACGCGTGGTGGCGACCGATCAGGACATGCGCGCGCTCGATTGCGCACGCGATAACCTCAAACGCCTGGGATTGAACGGTCGTATCGATGTGATCCAGGCCGACTTGTTTCCGCCGGTTGTCGCCGCGCCACCGGGCAAGCAAATGCCGAGTCCGGGGTTGATTGTGTGCAATCCGCCGTGGCTGCCGGGACGGCCGAGCGCGTCGCTGGAGCGCGCGGTGTATGACTTTGAGAGCCGCATGCTGCGCGGTTTTCTCGCCGGCGCCGGCGTGCGCCTCGCAGCGCAGGGGGAAGCGTGGCTGATCTTGTCTGACCTCTCCGAACATCTGGGTTTGCGCACGCGCGTCGAGTTGCTCGGGTGGATCGCGGCGGGTGGCCTCAAGGTGGCAGGAAGGCTTGATGCCAAGCCGGTGCACCCGCGGGTGTCCGACTCAACAGACCCATTGCACGTTGCGCGCCGCGCCGAAACCACATCACTGTGGCGGCTCGCGCGGCAGTAGGATTGGGCGGGGCGCACGGTCGTGAGTCTGCTCTTCCCCGTGTCGATCCTGCAGCAGCGCCGGCGTGCGTCGCCGCTGTCATGTTTGTGGCTTGCGCTCGGCCTCTCGCTGCTCGCGCACATCATTGCGCTGTTTGTTTACTGGGCGGAAATTTTCCCCAAAGACAAGCCGGAGAGTGGCGGCCTCGGCAAATCGCTGCGTGTACAGATTGCGCAAGCCGCGCCACCGAGCGCGGCGGATGCCGCTGCTGCGCAGTCGCGCGTGGCGCCGCCGGAACCGGCCGCGAGTGCCAGCCCGGCTCCACCGCGCCGCCCGCCTGCACCGCGCTTGCCACCGCCCCCGCCGGTGATGGCAACACCCTCAGCCAAGCCGCCGCAGGTCAGCACGGCGCCAGCGCAGCCAGCGCCCGCCGCGAGCGAACCCGACATGGCGCAACAACTCGAAGCGCGGCAGCGCGCACGTGCAGCCAATACCGTGGCACAGGCGCCTTCAACGCCGTCGCCACCGGCGCCGCTTGAAGACGAGAAGGCGCGGCGTGACGCGATCGTCGCCGCCAACATGGGTACCATCAAAGCGCCGACCATGGGCGCGACCCAGCCGCGTGCCGGGGGTATCTTCACCGTGCGCCGCGTCGGCATTTACGATGGCGAGTTTGTGTTTTACGGCTGGAACCGTGACATCAACCGTCAACTCTCGCAGGTGATCGAAGTCAGGATCGGCAGCAACCCGAACATGCAGATTGCCATGGTGCGACGCATGATTGCCATCATTCGCGATCACGAAAAGGAAGATTTCACCTGGCAGTCACCGAAGCACAGCAGCGTCGTCCGTCTCTCGGCGCGGCAGGGCGATACGGCGGCGCTGGAGGATTTTTTCATGCGCGAATTTTTTGACACTGGGCGCGTCGTCCGTTGATGCAAGGCGCAAGGCCTTGGTGGCAGCGCATCGGGGCGGCGTGAGGCCCCGGAGCCGCTCGCACCATCGCTCTTGGCGCGCTGCCGAAATGAAAAATCAGGCGATGCGAGTCAGATCCCAACGGGGGCGGATCGCAAACGCGTAGGGCTCCATTCCGGCGCTGCCGTGCTTGCCGTGCGTGCCATGTTTACCATGGGCAGGCAACGCCAGCCGGCAGGCGCCGGCAAATGCAATCATCGCGCCGTTGTCGGTGCACAGCGCCGGCTCCGGGTAAAACACGCGGGAATCGTGTTGCGCAGCAGCGGCGTCGAGGCGCACGCGCAGCCTGCGGTTGGCGCTGACGCCGCCGGCCACCACCAGGCGCTTGAGGCCAGTGCGTTGCAGGGCGGCAAGCGATTTGGCCACCAGGACGTCGACAATCGCTTCTTCGACCGCGCGCGCAATGTCGGCGCGTGCCGAGTCATCGGCATCGGCATGCTGCTTGACCAGTCTGAGCACGGCGGTCTTGAGG
>JANLTL010000252.1:0-18972 GCA_031362905.1 Burkholderiales bacterium
CCAGCAGCAACGCCGCGAACCGATTGAGCGCAATCAGCAGCAAGGCGGGCAGCAGGGCAATTCACAGGGTGGTCAGCAGGGGCAGCGCATGAGCCCGGACGAGCGGCGTGCGCTGCGCGAGCAGATTCGCAATCATGGCCGCGATATCTACCGCGACCCATCCAAAGGCTGATCTCATCATGTTGCGTCGGCTGGCATTTGCTTTTGGCCTGGCGGGGCTGATTGCAGCGCTTCTTGCGAGCACCGCGCACGCCGCAGCGCTTGGAGCTGATGACGCGCGTCATCTGCTGGCGCGTGCCGGCTTCACGCCGCCCGAGAGTGATGTTCTTGTTTTTGCCGGCCTGACGCGTGAAGAAGCCGTCAATCGCATCCTGTCTGCATCCACCGCTGCACCGCTGCGCATCTCTGCACCCGAGTGGGTCAATGAGACGGTAGAACGGCCGGCGCGCCTGCGCACATTGAGTGAAGAGGAGCGCCGCGCGTTTCAGCAGCGCGAGGCGCTTCGCAACTTCGAGCTCAAAACCTGGTGGATGACGCAGATTTTGCAGACCCCGGCACCACTGGCAGAGCGGATGACGCTGTTCTGGCACAACCATTTTGTATCGAGCGTGCAAAAAGTGCGCTCGCCACAACTGATGTATCGCCAGAACATGTTGCTGCGCCACCATGCGCTCGGCAATTTCGGTGACTTGTTGCACGCTGCTGCCAAAGATCCGGCAATGATTATTTATCTCGACTCGGCGACCAATCGCAAGGGCCAGCCGAACGAGAATTTTGCGCGGGAAGTCATGGAATTGTTTACCCTCGGCGAAGGCCACTACAACGAGCGAGACGTCAAGGAAGCTGCGCGCGCCTTCACCGGCTGGGGCGTCGATATGGAAGACAACGCGGCATTCAAGTTTCGGCCGGGGCAGCATGATGCCGAGACCAAAACCGTACTCGGCCGCATTGGCAATTTCGATGGCGACGCCGTGCTCGACATCCTGCTGGCTCAATCGGCAGCAGCGGAATTCATCGTCAAGAAAATGTGGAAGGAGTTCGTGTCGCCGGACCTGGACACGCCGCTCAACAAGAGCGAAATCACGCGCATCGCCCATGCGTTTCGCGCCAGCCGCTACGACATCAAAACGGCACTGCGCGGCATCCTCAATTCACCACGCTTCTATGCACCCGAGCATCGGGCAGCATTGGTGAAAAGTCCGGTGGAGCTCGTTGCGGGCACGGTGAGGCAGTTTGGCATCAACTATGCTGACCCGCTGCCGTTCGCGATGATTGCCGCCGGACTGGGCCAGAATTTATTTGCACCGCCCAACGTGCGCGGCTGGCCGGGTGGCGATGCCTGGATCAACAGCACCACGCTGCTCGCGCGCAAGCAGTTTATCGAGCGAATGTTTCGCGTGGACGAAATGCGCGAGCTGGCCGGCGCTGTGCCGCAGCAGCCCATGAAGGCGCCCGCGCAGGATCCGGCCATGCGCCGCCAGGAGTTTGGGCAAGTCAAGAACGCCGGACGCATGGGACAAGAAGGACGCGAGCGCTTCATGCGCGCTGCAGCAAGTATTCAATTTGACAGTGGAAAATTCCTCGCACAATTTGCCGGGCAGTCCCATGGGGCGATCAAGCGCGCGGTGTTGCCGGCCGACCCCGCCAATGCGCTCGGTGCTGAGCTTGGTACGCACGCCTTGCTAAAGGCCTTGCTGCTTGACCCGGTATACCAATTGAAATGATGCAGGCCTAGCATCGAAGCTGGCCCAATGCCGCTTCGCAATCTTCAGGAGTACTGACATGGATCGCCGCCACTTCCTACGATCAGTCGCACCCGTGTTCGCACCTGCTGCTTTGCTGGCATGGACGCCTGAACGGGCGTGGGCCCAGCGCGCCCCGCTATTGCAGGGAACTGCCGGAATTGCGGGCGTACCGGGCCTACCAAGCGGCGCCGGCGCACAAGCCCTGGGCGACTTGCTGATCCTGATCGAGCTGAAAGGCGCCAACGATGGCCTCAACACCATGGTGCCATTCGCTGACCCAGCCTACACCGCGCTGCGTCCACGCATCGGCATCAAGCGTGAGGAGGTCGTGCAACTGAGCGAGCGTGCCGGTTTGCACCCTTCGCTCGCCCCTCTGCTGCCGCTCTGGCAAGGCCACCAGATGGCAGTCGTCGAAGGTGTGGGGTATCCAAACGCGAACCTTTCGCACTTTCGCTCAATCGAAATCTGGGACACCGGCTCCAACGCCAATGAATTTTTGCACGAAGGCTGGCTGGCGCGGGCGTTCGCAGCCACTCCGGTACCGCGCAGCTACCTGGCTGATGGTGTCGTACTTGGCAGCAACGAAATGGGACCGATGGCCGGTGCGCCGCGCAGTGTAGCGCTCGCCAATCCTGAACAATTCATGCGGCAATCGAAGCTGATCGATACAGGCATGAATGGCGGGGTGAACAAGACCGCGCGCAGTGCCGCCCTCAATCACGTGCTCAAAGTCGAGACCAATATTGTCGAAGCAGCGGCCAACCTCAACAGCCGCTATGCCTTTCGCACGACATTTCCACAGGGACCGTTCGGCAACCAGATTCAGACAGCGGCGCAAATCGCTGCCAATCCTTCGGGCGTGGCCGCGATTCGCGTGACCCTCGGCGGGTTCGACACGCACCAAAATCAGCCAGGCCCGCATGCGAATCTGATGAAACAGTTCGCCGACGGCGTGGTTGCTCTCAAGACTGCACTAGAAGAAATTGGGCGCTGGAACAACACACTGGTAATGAGCTATTCCGAATTCGGACGCCGCCCGAAAGAGAATCAAAGCAACGGCACTGACCATGGCACCGCAGCGCCGCAGTTTGCATTTGGCGGCCGTGTCAACGGCGGCATCTACGGCCAAGCGCCTGCTCTGGCACGGCTCGATGGCAATGGCAATTTGCCGCATGCTGTCGATTTTCGTGACCTGTATGCCACCGTGCTCGAGCGCTGGTGGCGTGTGCCGTCCCAAGCTGTACTGGGTGGGCGTTTCTCGCCCTTGGATTTGCTGCGCGCCTAGCGTGGCGCGGGCTTTGCGGCCTGCATCACCGAACGCCATTTCTGCGTCTCGGCAGCAATGAAGGCGCGAAACTCGTCGGGCGTACCCGCCACGTACGCCGAGCCCATCTCGGCGATGCGCCGCGCCATCTCCGGCTCCTTGAGTGCGGCCACGGTTTCGGTGCTGAGCTGCGCCACGATCTCGGCCGGAATGCCGGCCGGCGCCACCAGTCCATACCAGCCGCCCGCTTCGAAGCCATCCAGCCCGGCTTCGACCATGGTCGGCACGTCGGGCAGCAGGGGGGTGCGTTGCTTGCTGGTCACCGCGAGGGGGCGCAATTTGCCCGCGCGGATGTGCGGCAGGACCAGCACCGGGTTTTCAATCGTAAAACCAAACTCGCCGCTCAGCAGGGCCGTCACCACCTGCGCACTGCCGGGATAATGCACCGGCCCTGCCGCAAAGCCAACGCGCTGGCGAAACGCTTCTTGCGCCAGCAGCTGGGGCGAGCCCAGGCCCGGAGTGGGGTACAAGACCTCTTGCGAAGATTTCTTGAGCGCCTGCATCAGGGCAGCGATGTCCTGATGGGGCGACGCCACAGGTACCACCACCACCAGCGGCGTTTTGGCAATCAGGCAAATCGGTATCAGGTCGACCAGCGGGTCGTAGCCGAGATTGGTCTCGGTGATCGGGCTCACCGCGAGTGGGCCGCTGCTGCCCAGTTGCAGGGTGTAGGGATCGCCCTTGGCGCGCGCCAGCAGGACGGTGGACAAATTGCCGCCAGCACCTGGACGATTCTCGATCACGAAGGGCTGGCCCATGCTGCGCTGCAGGCGGTCGGCGAGCAGCCGCGCGAGCACATCGACGATGCCGCCGGGCGCGAATCCGACCAGCAGCCGCACGCGCTTGTTCGGGTAGGGGCCCGTCTGCGCCCAGCCGCTGCGCGTGGCTACCAGCGCCGCTGCTGCGGGTGCCGCTGTGATCAATGATCGGCGACGCAGGGAAGCGGGCGCGAAAACCGTCGGACGTGTGGTCATTGTGGCTCCAGAACAAATGTCAAGGTAGTCTGTTTGGTGATGATGCCACCGCGGTTGCCGGGCACGATCGAGCCGTAGCGCTGCGCGTAGGCGGGCGGCAACTCACGCGCACTGGCTGGAGCAAGCCAGAGCCGCAGCAAATGGCGGCGCTTTTCCGGCTCGGGCCAGTCTTCGAAATCGGTACGGCTATGCAGTATCTGGTGGTTGTGCACGAACTGCATGTCACCGGGCCGGAACTCCATCGTCAGGTTGAGCGTGGGGTCGTTGGTGAGCGCATCGAAGTAGTCGAGCGCCTCATGCTCCTGTGCAGTGAGGCGCCGCACCTGCGGAAAATTGGCTTGCGCCGAGCGGATGTACTGCCCGGAGAAAATGGTCGAGAGCTCGCCGGCGTGCCAGTTGAACACGGGCAACTCAAACCACGGCAACTGGCCGGGCGGCACCTCGCCGCGCCGGTCGGTCGGAAACGCGTGGAACAATTTTCGCCACAGGTCCGGGCGGCGGCGCAGCATTTCGTCATGCAGTGTCACCGAGCTCACCAGGCGGCTCTCGCCCCCCGACTTCGAGGTCTTCAGGCACAGCAGGCCGACGATGTCGCACGAATCGGTGTGGTATTCCAACTCGCGATTAGTCTGGTAGTAGCGCGTGGTCGGCTTGTTGATGTCGAATCCGAGGTCGTAGACGTGGCCGAGCAGATGGCCCTTGGCGTTTTGCGAGCGAAAGCTGCCCAGGTGCGCACCGATGCCCAGATACGCGACAGCGCTTTCGGCCGTGCTGTAGTGCGCGACCGGGAAGCCGCGCAACATCACGAAACCGCGACCGTGTAACACCTGATCAAGCAGCGTCGCCAGAGTGTTAGCCAATGCCGGCAAGCGAAACGTGGCCGGCGAGATGTCGCCCATCGAGCGGCCTTGGGAGAAATGCGTGCGGATTGCCGCGTCGAGTTCGTCGAGTTCGGCCGGTGTGAAGTGATGGATCCAGTCGCGCTGCGCATCGAGCGCGGGACCGGTCCAGGCGGCTGGTCCGCCGATCAGGCCTGGGGACAGCGCGCCCGGATCGACCTCCGAAATGGCAGACATATTGGTCTCCTTGGTTAGGAAATGTACCCGCAAGGCTCGCAGTGTACCCGCCGCAAGCACTGTTCAGCAATGCTCGCTGCCGCGTAGCGCTGGGGGCAGCCCAAGCTGACACAGGCGGTCTCGAGCGCGCAGTTCCCGGGCGGGCAGCACGGGGAAAATGCAAAAGGATTGTATCTTTCAAAGAAACAGAGTATCTTTCAATGGAACACGGATCGTCGTGTCTCAATCAGTACGTGAAGGAGTGATGCTCATGGTGCAAATGGTTGACTGGAATAAACTGCCGCGAGAATTCGTGCGTAAGGGCATCGAACGTTGTGGCTTTCGTGGCGAAGACGTCATCATGGTGATGAACTGGGTCGAACCGAAAATTCAGGTGCGCCCGCACCAGCATGACTTCGAACAGATTGCCATCTGCGTGCAAGGGCGGATGAACTATCACGTCGGCGATGAGGTGTTCGAGATGACGCCAGGCTGCATGGTGCGGGTGCCGCCACACACCATGCACTATGTTGAACCGGTGGGCGACGAGGTTGCGCTCAACCTGGATGTGTTCGCGCCGATCCGCGACGATTACAAACATCTTGTTGAGTACCAGGCAGCCGAGTTTTCTGCCTCACCCAACAAGTAACGACGGGAGACCATCATGTCCGCAGTCCTCGACCCCACCGCCTGGCGCAAACGCGATCCCGGCCTGTCCGACCGTCTCATGGTTGGTGCCATTGACCTGCATTGCCATAGCGGCCCGTCGGTGATGCCGCGCTACTTTGATCACTACGACGCGATGCAGGAGGCATCGTCGGCCGGCATCCGCGCCTTGCTGCTCAAGGATCACTATTACTCGGCGACGCCGGTGACTGAAGTGCTCAACAAACACTTCAAGCATCTGAAGGTGACGATGCTGTCGGGCGTGCCCCTCAACAACACTACCGGCGGGCTTAACGTGTACGCTGTCGAACACGGCATCAAACTCGGCGCCAAGCTGGTGTGGATGCCGACTTTTTCTTCAAAAAATCACCTTGACCACCACAAGAAGGATGAGCATTTCAAGGACAAGTTTCCACAGACCAAAAAGGTGATGCTGGAGCCTACGCCGCTCTGCGTGACGGATGGCAAAGGCAATTTGCTGCCGGAAGTACTGCCGATTCTTGACCTGATTGCCGAAGGCGATGTGGTGTTGTCGTCTGGCCATTTGCATATTGACGAAATCTGGCCTTTGTTTGAAGAGGCGAAAAAGCGCGGCATCAAACGTCTGTTATGCAACCATCCGACGTATGTGGTCGACGCGACCCTCGACGACATCAGTCGCCTCACAGGGATGGGTGTTTACGTCGAGCATTCGATGTGCATGTTCGTGCCCGGCTCCAAGTTCAAGTTTTACGATCCGCCTGAACTGCAGGCGATGATCACCGCTGGCACAGTAGACAAAACCATTCTCGGCTCCGACCTCGGACAGATCGGCAATCCACGCCTGGTTGACGGCTTCAAGAACGTGATCGAAACCTGCCTCGACATCGGTTACAGCGAAGCAGAGGTGCGCAAGATGATTTCGACCAACGCCGCTGAACTCATGGGGATTTGATTGAGTCTTGCCAACCCTTCCCGCGCCAAAGCCGGGTCACGCGCACACCGGCAGGCCGCCACCTTGGTCAGCGGGGGTGCCCTCGATTCGGTGGCGTTGATCGCGCGCATGCTCGACGCACTGGCGGTGGCGCCGTCGGCAATGGGCGTGACCGCGCTGGCACGCGCGCTGGGTGAATCGAAGGCGCGTGTCCACCGCAATTTGTCTTCGCTCAGAAGCTTTGGTCTGGTCGACCAGGAACACTCGACCGAAAAATACCGCCTGGGCTGGAAGCTGTTCCAGTTGGGCGAGCGCGCCGCCCTGCAGTTTGATCTGCGTGCAATGGCAGCGGCGTATCTGAAGCGCCTGCGCGACCTTACCGGGCAAAGCGCATTGCTCTCGGTGCCGCTCAACGGCGAGGCGCTGGTGATTGCGGCAGTTGACAATGAAGCGAGCGTCAGCATCACTGTCAAACCCGGCAACCGGCCCGCACCGCACTGCTCTGCGCAGGGCCGCATTGCACTGGCCTTTGCCGGCGAGGTGCAGCGCGAGCGCCTGCTCGGACGCAAGCTCGCCGCGCTGACGCCGCAGTCGATGACCGACCCGGTGAAGATCTGCCAGCGTCTCGACCTGATCAACAAACGCCTGTACGAGCAGGCGCCGAACGAGTCGATGACCGGCATCAACGTGCTGGCCGCGCCGGTGTTGCGCGACGGCGGCGAGATGGTCGGCATCATCGGCATCGTCGGCTCGATCCAGCATGTACCGGCAGTGCCGGATGAGAAGCAGTTGGCGCTGGTGCAGGGCTGTGCCGCTGCCCTGTCGGAGATGATGGGCGGCAACGCCTACGCCGAGCGGGGCATTGTGGCGCCGGCGGAAATTCGCAGCCTCGGGAGGGCGCGATGAAGCAGAGCAATCCAGCCGGCATCACGGAAGCCTCCACGCGCCTCGATCTGCTGTGCGCCTACCACGTGCTCGACCTTGACGGCCAAGGCAGCGGCCTCGGCGGCCATGTCAGCGCACGGGCGGCGGGTGCAGACGCGTTCTGGTGCCACGCCTTTGGCTTGGCCTTCGATGAAGTGACGCATGACGACCTCATCAAGCTCGACTTCAAGCTCAACCGACTGGCCGGTTGCGGCAAGGTCAATCCGACACTGATTTTTCATGCGCGCATCTACGCCGCGCGACCTGATGTGCAATGCGTGGTGCACACCCATGCCGACCATGTCACCGCGCTTACTGCCACCGGAGCACCCTTCGAGATGGTGATGCAGCTCGCCGCCATCCTGCATGAGGACACCGCGTTTCTTGACGAGTACGAGGGCATCATCGAAGGGCAGGGCGGCGCAGACCAGTTGGCCGAGGCACTGGGCAGCAAGCGCGTATTGCTGCTCAAGAGCCATGGCCTGATTTCGGTTGGCCGCTCGATCGGCGAGGCGGTGATTGGCGCATTGGTAGCCGAGGCCAATGCAGCAGCGCATCTGCGGGCGCTGGCTGCGGGTCGCGTCACAGCATTGCCCGCTGAGGCGGCACGCGACGCCAAGCGCTTTCTCACCAGCGACATCAACACCGCTGACCGCTGGGCCATGCTCAAGCGCCGCGCGGCTCGTGCGCGGCCCGGTTTCATTCCCGCCAACGTTCTCAAAGACTCATTCCCCACACCATAACAACGGAGACACCATGTCGATCAATCGCTCGAACACGCATCACAGCCAGCCGATCATGCTGCGGAGAGACGCTCTGGGAGCCATTCTTGGCGGCATTCTCCTTTCATCAGGGATCGCACCCGCGCTGGCGCAACAGGATTACCCGAACCGCCCGATCCGCATCGTTGTGCCTTACGCCCCCGGCGGCACCGACCAGCAGGTGCGCCTGCTGGCCCCGGCATTGCAGAAGATTCTGGGTGCCAATCTGGTGATCGACAACGTCGCCGGCGCCGGCGCTACCATCGGCACCGCCCAGGTCAAGAACGCCCGACCGGACGGCTACACGCTGCTCTATACCGGCACGGGCGCGCTCACCGTCGGCCCCAATATCGGCAAGACGCCCTACACCATGGACGACCTGGTGCCGATCGGCAACGTGATCGGCACGCCCTTCGTGGTTGCCGCCAAGCCCAGCGCGCCGTTCAAGACACTGACCGAGATGGTGGCTTACGGCAAGGCCAATCCCGAGAAGATCAGTTTCGGCTCGGCGGGCCACGGCACCACGACCCATATGGCGGGTGAGGCGATTGCCGGGGCAGGCGGCTTCAAGATTCTGCACGTGCCTTATCAGGGTATCGGCCCGGCAGTCGCCTCGATCCTCGGCGGCAATGTCGATTTGGTGGTGGGTCTGCCCAATGCGATCATGCCGCACGTAAATGGCGGCAAACTTGTGGCGCTGGCCATCACCGGCCCGCAACGCTCCGACCTGATGCCCAACTTCATGACGGTACGCGAAGGCGGCATCAACATGACCGATGTGACCAAGTTTGGCTTCTTCGCACCCAAGGGCGTCCCTGACGTCATTCTGCAAAAGTGGATTGCGGCCGTGCCTGAGGCGATGAAGGCACCCGAATTTGTCGAAGCGACCAAACGCAGTTTCAACAGCACGATGTATCTAAACCCGGCGCAGTTCAAGACCGTGCTCGATGACGAAGACAAATACTTCAAGAAGCTGATCGCTGATCTCAAGCTTGGTGGCGCGCAGTGAGTGCGGTGGTGCGAAGTGCGTGATGCACTGCGCGTGCAGGTGGGCTCACTAAGCCTCAAGAACCCCATCATCTGCGCCTCCGGCGAGCATGTGCTGACCGAAGCGGGCATCCGCGCGGCTCTCACGCAGGGCGTGTCCGTGGTGGTCGCCAAATCCACCAACGAGAGCGCGGCGGCACGCGCACAGCTTGCGCAGACGGACTACCTGGCCGCATCGAACGACTGGATGCTGCAGCCATGGGGCAGCGGGCGCGATGCCAACATACTGTGCCGCTCCGGCTTGCAGCCACGCACCTGCGAGGATTGGATTGCCGCCATTGCAACACTCGACCAAGAAGCGCGAACACAAGACGCATACGTCGCCGCCAGCTTGATTCTTGCCAATCTGGATGTAGCGGTGCGTTTGGCAAAGATGGTCGAAGCGAGCGGCATCCGCCTGCTTGAATTCAACGTTGGCACGCCCTATGGTGATGAGGCCTCGCATGGCGGCGTCACTACCGAACGCGCAGCAGCCAAGATTCGCGAACAGGTCGCCGCAGTGTGTAGTGCGGTGGGCATCCCGGTATGGGTCAAGCTCACCGGGCAGAGCGAAAACGTGACGGCGCTGGCTGAGGCCGCGCGTGACGGTGGCGCAGCGGCGGTCACCATGATTGGCCGCATGCTCGGCATGCTGCCCGATTTGGAAACCATGGCGCCGTCACTCGATACCAACCTCGGCTACGGCGGCCCGTGGGCATTGCCACTCACCTGCTATTGGCTCGCCAGAACGAGAAAGCGGCTTGGCACGCAATATCCGCTCATCGCCACCAATGGCGCGCGCAGTGGCGAAGATGCCGCGCGCATGCTGCTCGCAGGGGCCAGCGCAGTCGAGTACTGCTCAGCCGTGATGACCGGGGGATTTGGCGTGCTCGGTGCGGCGATTGACGCGCTGTCGGTCTATGCGTCGCGGCACGGCCTGTCGGCGGCGCAGTTGACCGGCCGCGCGGCTGACCAAGTCAAAACCTACGCCGCGTTGCCGGCGCGCGGTGATTACTGGCGCGGGTTCGTTCCACAGCCGACGCTTGCCGCGTGAGGCAAAATGCAGGCATGGCAATCCATGGCATCGGCACCGACATCGTCAGCATTGCGCGCATCGGGGCGGCGCTCGCGCGCCACGACGAGCGCTTTGCGCGCAAGGTGCTGGCCGATGTGGAACTCGCGCGCTGTGAGGCGCTGAGCGAAGCCGCGCGGCCGGCCTACGTGGCCAAGCGCTTCGCCGCCAAAGAGGCCTTCTTCAAGGCCTTGGGCGAAGTACCTTCGGACGCCAATACCTGGCATCAACTCGCAGTCATCAACGACGCTGCGGGACGGCCGCATTTGCAGTGCGGGCTTTTGCTTGCGCAACTGCTGCGCGACAAACACATTGTTGCCACGCATGTGACGCTCTCGGACGAACGTGAACATGCGGTGGCCTTTGTGACACTCGAAAGGGAAACCTGAATGACGCAGGGAAAAACTCTGGCATTGGGCGTGGTGATTGCCGACGTGGAAGGCTTACGCCTCAATGACATCGACCGCACGCGCTTGCTGCATCCGCAACTGGGCGGCGTGATCCTGTTTGCACGCCACTACGAATCGGTGGCGCAACTGTGCGCGCTGACGGCGGAGATTCGCGCGCTGCGCGGCGAGGACTTCATCATTGCGGTCGATCACGAAGGCGGGCGTGTACAGCGCTTTCGCGAGGGCTTTACCGCAATTCCGCCGATGCGCGTGCTCGGCGCACTGTGGGATAAGGAAGAAGATGCTGCGCTCAAGGCAGCGAAAGATTGCGGCTATGTGCTCGCCGCCGAGTTGCGCGCCTGCGGTGTCAACCTGAGCTTCACGCCGGTGCTCGATCTCGACTATGGCGAGAGCGGGGTGATCGGTGACCGCGCCTTTCATCGCGATCCGCACATCGTCTCCGCTCTCGCGGCGGCATTGCAACGCGGCCTGGCCGAAGGCGGCCTCGCCTCGTGCGGTAAACATTTCCCCGGCCATGGATTCATCCGTGCTGACTCGCACCATGAAGTGCCGATTGACGAGCGCGACTTCGCGACGATTGAAGCCGACGACATGCTGCCCTACAAACAACTGATTGCGGCCGGCTTGTCTTCCGTAATGCCGGCGCACGTAATCTACCCCAAGGTCGACGCGCAGCCAGCCGGGTTTTCGCGCAAGTGGATCAGGGACATTTTGCGTGGCAGCTTCCGTTTTGGCGGCGTGATCTTCAGCGATGACCTGTCGATGGAAGGTGCCAGCGTGGCGGGCGGTTACGACGCACGCGCCGCGGCGGCGCTCGATGCCGGTTGCGACATGGTGCTGGTATGCAATGATCCGGCCAATGCGGACGTGGTGCTGCAAGGCTTGGCTGCGCGTGGTGCGGCGCCTGTAGGGGCCGCGCGCCTCGCCCATTTGCGCAAGACCGCGCCGGCAGCATCACGGGCGCAGCTCGACGTGCTGCAACGCTACCAGGCGGCGCGTGAGGTGGTGCGCGGATTGGCTTGAGTCACATGCGGGCTTGCCCTTGATCCGCGGCCGCGCGCCGCACCACGGCGCCAGCCGCTCAGACGGACATGCCGCCAGAACCCTTGGTGGACAAGGCTCTTGGGGTGATGCCGCGCTACACACCGACGTACTGGTGCAGCAAATCGGGCTGCGCGCGCAGCGCGGCTGAATCACCGCTCCACACCACGCGGCCCTTTTCGACCATGTGATGGGTGTCGGCCAGACGCAGCAATGGCCCGATGTTTTTGTCGATCACGATCACGGTCTGGCCAAGTGCCTTGAGCTTGGCGAGGCACTCCCAGATTTCCTTGCGAATCAGCGGCGCGAGGCCTTCAGTGGCTTCGTCGAGGATCAACAGGCGCGGGTTGGTCATCAGCGCACGCCCGACCGCCAGCATCTGCTGCTCGCCACCGGAGAGGTTGGCGCCGAGGTTGCGCGCACGCTCTTGCAGGCGTGGGAAAAGGGCGTAGACCTTGTCAAGCGTCCACGGGTCTTTGGTACCGCTGCGATTATTGGCAGTGGCGACCAGGTTTTCGCGCACCGACAAATTGGGAAACACCTGACGCCCCTCGGGCACCAGGCCCAGTCCCAGTTGCGCCACGCGGTAGGAGGGCAGGGTGTGCAGCGCCCGCCCGGCGAAGGTGATGCTGCCACGGCGCGGTGCCATCATGCCCATGATGCTTTTGACAGTGGTGCTCTTGCCCATGCCGTTGCGACCGAGCAGGGTGGCAAACTCGCCTTCGCGCAACGCGAAGGACATGCCGTAGAGCGCCTGGCTCGAACCGTAGAAGGTCTCGACATCCTTGACCTCGAGGAAGGGGGCGCCGCTCATATTGCCTCCTCCTGATCGCCCAGATAAGCGTCTTTTACCGCCGGGTCATTGCGAATGTCAGCCGGCGCGCCGCAGGCAATCACTTTGCCGTAGACCAGCACCGTAATGCGGTCGGCCAGGGCAAACACTGCGTCCATGTCGTGTTCGACCAAGGCAATCGCGTAGCGGCCCTTGAGGCGCTTGATCAAGGCAATCATCGACTCAGACTCGGCCTGGCTCATGCCGGCCATCGGCTCATCGAGCAGCAGCAGCTTGGGCGCGGTGGCAAGCGTCATCGCCAGTTCCAACTGGCGGTGCTCGCCATGCGCCATCGCGGAGGCGACTTCGTGCTGGCGCGCCCCCAGGCCCACCAGTTCCAGCGCTTCGGCAGCGGGAAGAGTGAGGGCAGTCTCATCGATGGCAGGCCGCAGAAACGAAAAGCTCGAGCCGGCATGGGCCTGCACCGCGAGCATCACGTTTTCGAGCGCGGTGAATTCACGGAAGATCTGGCTGATCTGATAGCTGCGGCCAAGGCCGAGCATCGAGCGCGCCGGCACGCTCTCGGCGGAGATGTCATGTCCGTCGAACTCGATGCGTCCAGCGTCCGGGCGCAATTCGCCGGCAAGCTGCGAAATCAAGGTTGTCTTGCCGGCTCCGTTGGGGCCGATGATGGCGTGCACTTCGCCGGGCAGTACGTCGAAGTCGACATGATCGGTGGCAGTGAGACCGCCGAAGCGTTTCACGAGACCTTTAATAGAAAGAACCGGCGCGGCGCTCATGCGTGCCTCGTTCCGCCAGAGCTGGCAGCGCCGCCATTGGCCATCCGTTTGCCCAGCCGGCCGCCTACTAATTGCCCGTAGAGCCCCTGCTTGGCAGTGAGAATCACCACAATCACAAACACGCCGATCAGCGCCAGCCAATGTTTGTTGATGACTTCTTCAATGCCGGGGAACCAGCCCGGCTTCCAGCTCGACAGCAATTCTTCGAGCAGCAGAAACACGATGGCGCCGACCACCGGGCCAAACAAGGTGCCCATGCCACCCAACACGATGATGACAATGATGTCACCCGACACCACCCAGGCCATGTAGGAGGGCGACGAAAACTTGGTCAAATTGGCGAGCAGAAAACCGGCAACCACACAGACCAGCGCGGAGATCACGTAGGCGGCGAGCTTGTACCGAAACACCGGAAAGCCGAGCGCAAGCATGCGCCGCTCGTTGGATTTGGCCCCGCGCAACACATAGCCAAAGCGCGACTCGATCAGGCGCGAGAAAAACCACAAGGTGGCAGCCAGGCAAACGAAAATCAGATAGTACAGAACGGTGTTGTTGGCCAGCGAGAAAATGCCGAAGTCACTGCGCGTGGGCAGCGGCAGGCCATCATCACCGCCATAATTTTTCAAGCTGACTACGAGGAAGTAACCCATTTGCGCAAACGCCAGCGTGATCATGATGAAGATCATGCCGTGGGTGCGCAGCGATACAGCGCCGATCGCAAGCGCAAACACCAGCCCGGCGGCAAGGGCCGCCGCCAGGTGCGCCCAGCCGCTAGTGATGCCTTCCGCCGTCAAAATGCCGGCTGCATAGGCCCCCACGCCGAGATAAAACGCGTGGCCCAGGCTCACCATGCCGCCAAAGCCCAGGATCAGGTTGAGCGCCACGGCGGCAAGGGCGAAAATCATGATGCGCGAGAACAGCGTGACATAAAACGGCTGGCTGGCAAGGGCTGCATAAATCGGAATGGCGGCCAGCACCACCATCACGAGAATGGCTATCCATGCGGGTTTCAGCGTTTTCAACATGGCGGATGGGGCGTGATCGACGGGGAGGTGAGCGAGTGGCGCTGGCTGCGGGTGGGGCGGCATCAGCCGTTCTTTACCGGAAACAAGCCTTCGGGCTTGATTGCCAGCACCACGGCCATCACCAGATAAATGAGCAGCGAGGCAATTGCCGGGCCGGCCGCCTGAGCGAGGGAGCGCTCCATGATCTCGCGCAGCATGATCGGCAAGAACACGCGGCCCACGGTGTCGATCACGCCGACGATCAACGCAGCGTAAAACGCGCCGCGGATCGAGCCGATGCCGCCAGTCACGATCACCACCAACACTACGATCAGTATCGGCTCGCCCATGCCCGGCTGCACTGAGAGAATTGGCCCGGCCATCAGTCCAGCGACGCCCGCCAACGCGGCGCCAACGCCAAATAGCAGTGTGTTGAGCAGCTTGATATTGACGCCGAGCGCGCCCACCATCGGCGCGTTCGATGCCCCGGCGCGAATCAGCATGCCGATACGCGTCTTTTGAATCAGCCAGTACATGCCAAGCGCAACACCGGCGCCCACCAGGATGATCATGAAGCGATAGGACGGGTAGGCGATGCCAAGAATATCGACTGTGCCTTCTAGCGCCTTGGGCACCTGCATGTAATACGGTGACACGCCCCAGATATAGCGCGCCACTTCATTGAACACCAGAATCAGACCGAAGGTGGCGAGCACTTGATCGAGATGGTCACGCGCATACAAGCCGGTGAGCAAGGTACGCTCAAGCACCACACCAAGGACGAAACTGCCCGTCACTCCAACGAAGGCGGCGATTAAAAAGGACTCTTTGATGCCGAACAGGCCGTTGTTGAACGCCCACGCCGCAAAATAAGCGCCCATCATGTAGAGCGAACCGTGAGCGAGGTTCACAAAACTCATGATGCCGAACACGAGCGTGAGGCCAGCCGCCATCAAAAACAGCAAGAAGCCGTATTGAATGCCGTTGAGCAGTTGAACAACAAATAGCGACCAAGTCATGGCGGTGAAGCTTAGCAGGCTGGGGCAATCAATTCAAAATGGGCGATCGCGCGCGGCCGCGCGGTCTGGGTGCGGGGCATCAACAAAAAGGCGCGGCATTGCGCCGCGCCTTTTTTAGATGCTCGCCGCTGACGCTTACGACAGCTTGCAGGCGGTGTGATAGCTGTCCTTGTGGTCCTTGATCGGCGTGGCGATGGTCTTGAGGGTATGGCGGCCCTTGTCATCCTTGATAACCTCAAACATGTGCATGTCCTGGATCGGGAAGTTGTTGTTGTTGAACTTGAAGCTGCCGCGCACCGATTTGAAGTCCGCTTCCTTAAGCGCCGCCATAAAGGCTTTCTTGTCGTTGACGTTGCCCTTGACCTTCGCAATTGCCGAGTCGAGCAGCAGCGCCGAATCGTAGGCCTGCGCTGCGTACTGGGAGGGGATGCGGTTGTACTTTTTCTCGAAGTCAGCAACGAATTTCAGGTTAGCGGGATTCTTGAAATCCGGCCCCCAGAAAGTGCCCGATACCACGCCCAGTGCTGCGTCACGCTGGGCCGGCAGGTTCAGACCATCGGTGGTGGACGTGGTCAGCAACGGAATCTTGCCCAGCAAACCCGCCTGCTGGTATTGCTTGACAAAATTGACGCCGAGGCCGCCGGGATAGAACACATAGATGGCGTCAGGCTTCTTGGCGGCCACTTGCGCGAGCTCGGCGGAGAAGTCAGGCTGCGTCAGCGCCGTGTAAATCTCGTCCATCACCTCGCCCTTGAAGGTGCGCTTGAAGCCAGCCACGAAGTCTTTGCCCGCCTGATAGTTGGGGGCCATGCCGATCACGCGCTTGATGCCCTTGTCGCTGGCGTACTTGCCCACCACTTCGGCCTGGGCGTCGTTCTGCCACGAGGTCGAAAAAAAGTAAGGCGAGCACAGCGCGCCGGCAATCGGCGAGGGGCCGCCATTGGAACCAATCGCAAACACTTCTTTCTCGGTGATCGGCTTGTGCACCGCCATCACGATGTGCGAGAAGGTGAGGCCGGTGATGATCTTGACCTGATCCTTCTCGATGAACTTTTGCACGATTTGCGTGGCCACTTCGGGCTTGTTCTGATCGTCTTCGCGCAGAATTTGCACGGGCACGCCACCGAGTCGGCCGCCATTGCCTTCGACGTGCAGCATGAAGCCGTCATATTGATCCTGACCGACGGGGCCTTGCTGCCCCGACAACACGCCCATGAAGCCGATTTTGAGAGGCGCCTGGGCTTGCGCCAGAGGTACGGAAATGGCAGCACCGGCGAAGGCCAGCGCAGCAGCGATTGCGTTCAACTTCATGATTTGTCTCCTGTTGTTTGAGGGCATTGCTGCCGTACCGCGCAGTGTAACCAAAACGCCGCGCGGATGGGGAATGGCACGTTACAAATCGAGCACCAGAAGCGCACTCCTGGCGCGTGAACAGCAAGGCGTGAACTGATCGTTCTTGTCCTGTTCATCAGGCGTCAGAAACATGTCACGGTGATCCGGCTCGCCTTCGAGCACCGGGGTGAGGCAGGTGCCGCAGATACCCTGTTCGCATGAGGTTTCAATCGTGATCCCCGCTGCCGCGAGCGCCGCGATGGCGCTCATGCCTGAGGACACCGTAATGGTCTTGCCGCTGCGGGCAAGCCGGATGTCAAAGGCGTTGTCGCTCATGGGGCAGTCGCTGGTTGAGGCGCTGGCTGGTCACCAACTATGCGGCTCATGCTGCGGCACGAGTTTCAGGCGCATCGCGCTCAGCCGCAATCAGCCGGTCTACTGTGCGCCGCATGTGCACGCGCGCCGCATCGGACACGATATCGACCAGCCGGTCGTCGCCGGTGCGCGTAAGAATCGCCTGCTGGGCCTCGACGATTGCTTTGTCTTCTAGGAAGGCGCGGTCGATTTCGCTGTAAAGGATTTCGGTCGCCTGCGGATCATCCTGGCGATAGCCGTTGGCGGTGGACCAGAAGTAGAAGCAGGTGGTGTCGGTCTCCGGGGTCAGCCCATGGAACAGGCGCAACTGGAAGCCGCCATCTTGATCACGTTTTTCCTGCGCACCACGCCCCACTGCGAGGGCGCCGCTCCACTGGATGATGGAACCGGGCGCGATGTACTCGAACTCCTGCCAGCGATCCACATTGCCCTCAAAGCCGACGGCTTTGACGTAAGTCGGCGGCGGTTTGCTGTTGAGCAGCCAGCGGAGGTAGTGCAGGCCGGTGTCCTTGGGTGTGACTTTCATCTGCGCATCGATGTGCGCCTTGGCATTGCCGCCGATGGTGTTCTTGTGCACGAAGCCCAGGTGCGTCAGATCCATCAGGTTGTCCACCATCAGCATCGCACCGCCCTTGATGTGGTACATCGCGTGCTTGTGCGGCCATTTCTTGTAATCGTCATGAATCGGGTAGTCGATGATTTTGGACACGTCGACCTTGGCCGCGTCGCCCATCCAGATCCAGATGAATTCGTTTTTTTCGACGATGGGATAGGAACGCACGCGTGCCTTGGCGGGAATCTTGTCCTGACCAGGGATATGCACGCATGCACCACTGCCGTCGAACACCAGGCCGTGATAACCGCATTGCAGACCTTCGGGCACCACTTCACCGAGGCTGAGCGGTGTGCCGCGATGGCAGCAGCGGTCTTCGAGCGCGCCGACCTTGCCGCTGGTAGCGTCACGGTAGAGGACCACCGGTTCGTTGCAGATAGTGCGCGCCAGCGGCTGCGCGGTGATTTGATGTCCCCAGGCGGCGATGTACCAAGCGTTTTTGATGAACATGATGGTCTCCTTGTTGACTGCTGCGAACGTGGATGCGACTCTACCCTATCGTGGGCGAGTCTGCATGCCGGGAAACCTCGCCTTGTGTAACCAGACAGCACACTTACGCTTGGCTTGTGCGCTCGGGCAAATGCGTTGATCGCGGATTCAATTGCGATCAGCGCGGCTCACGGGATGCGCCTGCGGCGAAACTCGCAAGCGAGCGTACCACTGAGTTTTTACGCAAGCACGTTGGGTAGACTGGCCCTACTTGCCGATTTTCCACCAAGCCTTTTTGTCGCCAGACGGTACGGACGCAGGTTTATTGCCCTCTACCTTCAAGGTCTTCGTGACAGGGGCCGCAGTTCCTGCGGAGACGGGCAATGGCACCGGCTCCGCGGACGTCAATCCGCGTTTGAATTCTTCAACTGATTTAGGGCGCTTGTTTTCGTCAGGCAGCAATGCCCAGTCAATCGCGGCCAGGATCGATGGATTGAATTTTCCTGCCGCGAGCTTCGAGGCAGAGGGCATGCCGTCAGCCTTGACTCGTGCGGGGGCTTCGATCGGCTTTGCTCCAGTCACGGTCCAGTAGAGCACGCCTCCCAAGGCATAGAGATCTGTCCACGGCCCTTGCTTGCCGTGCGAGTGGTATTGCTCGAAGGGTGCATAACCCGGCGTGACAATCGTCGTCAACGACCGGCTCTTGGTGCCGATGGC
>JANLTL010000187.1:0-14410 GCA_031362905.1 Burkholderiales bacterium
TTGAGTGATCCAGCCCTCGGCCTGACGCTCTCGGTGCGCGGCTCGGACCGGTTTCTCGAGTTCATCCAGAAAGAAATGCGCGTCTGGGCGCCGGTGATCAAGGCCGGGAATATTCAGGTGGATTAAGGTGGCCGCGCCGCAACAACGGTCTTTTGCGATCACCGTGATCCGGACTACTCTGCCTTGATCCCCGCCGCCTTGGCGATTTTTCCGAAGCGCGCGATTTCGCTCTTGATGTAGTCGGCGAACTGCGCCGGCGAGCCCGGCGCCACCTCGAGGCCCTGGGCGCCGAGCGTTGCCTTCACGTCCGCCCGGCCCAGCACCTGAAGCATGTCAGCGCTCAAGCGGCCAATGATGGCGGGCGGCGTGCCCGCAGGTGCGAGCAGGCCGAACCACGAATTGATGTCAAAACCCGCCAGTCCCTCTTGCGCCAGCGTGGGCACCTCGGGCAGCAGGTTCGAGCGTTTGGTCGAGGTCACGGCGATGGCCCGCAGCTTGCCGCCTTTGATCTGCGATTGAATATCGGCGGCATTGCTGAACATGAATGACACTTCGCCTGCCAGCAGCGCGGTGATCGCCGGCCCCGTACCCTTGTAGGGCACGTGGAGGACGTCGATGTCGCCCACCGATTTGAGGAGTTCTCCGCAGAAGTGGTGAGTGCTGCCGATGCCTGCCGATGCGTAATTCATCTTGCCCGGCCTGGATTTGGCCAGTGCGATCAACTCTTTCACGGTCTTGACCGCTAATGACGCGTCGACGACCAGCACGTAGGGTACGGAAGCAACAAAGGAGATCGGCGCGAAATCGTTGACGGCGTCGTAGGGAAGCTTTGCATACAACGCCGGGTTCGAACCATGGGTGGAGTTATTGCCCATGAACAGCGTGTAGCCGTCGGGCGCGGCGCGGGCCGCCGCTTCCGTGCCGAGCGCGCCGCCGGCGCCGGGCCGCGCCTCGATGAGGATCGGCTGGCCGAGGCTCTCGCCGAGGCGGATGCCCACGACACGGCTGACCACGTCGGTCGCGCTACCGGGGGCCTGCGCGATCAGGATGCGTATCGGCTTGCTTGGCCAAGCCTGCGCCAGCGCGGCGTTGGACAGGAAGGCACCCGTCAAGATTGCGCTCCAGACAACCACGCCAAGCGATACAGATCTGGGAATCGTTTTCATCGTGCATCCTCTTCCTTGATGGTGTCCGCTCGTGCCAATCGGCGCGCAGGGATGCCGCGAGTCGACGTCGGCCCGACGAAGGCCCAAAAACGTGGAGCCCGGCTGATCTCGATCAGCGTCAAGTGCACGGGCCCACGGATATCGCCTATCGGATCGTCGCCTTGAGGTTGACCAGCTTGCCGACGCTGTTGTTCCACGATTCGACGCAGGCGGCACCGCAACGCTTGGCCCAGTTTGGCAGCACCGCCTCTTCCAGCGCCTTCTGGCGCAACTGCTCGTCACCCCTGGAGACAAGGCCGAGCCTGAGCTTCGCAGGCGCGCCCTCGGGACACGGCCCGCTGGTGCTGCAGTCGAGCCCCACCTGGTGTTCGGTGCGGTTCTGTTCCCAGACATCGGCTTCGAGCGCTTTTACTTCCTTGACGAGGAAGGACTGCACGTCCGGGTTGAGCGATTGCCATTTCTTGAGGTTCATCACGAACGCCATGCTGCCCCACGTCACCGGCAGCGAGTAGACGAATTTGGTGCTCTCGGTCCACTTCGCCTTGTAACCCGAGAGCGTGCCGGTGATGGCGCAGTCGATCACCCCTTTGTTCAGACCCTCCTGCACCTCGCCAAAGGCGATCGGCAGTCCGGAACCACCGAAGTAGCTGATGAATTCAGCCTGCGATGCGCCCGAAGTGCGTACCTTCTTGCCCTTGAGGTCAGTGAGCCCCTTGAGTTCCTCGCGGCAAAACAGCACCTGCACCGGGTAGGACCACATGCCGAGAATCTTCAGGCCGAGCTGCTTTTCATAGTGCTGCTCGAGCACCGGCCGGAAGGCCTCGGTCACTTTCCGGAAGGTTTCGTAAGTAGGATTGAGGCCGGGCAGGTCGGAACCCTCGTTCTGCGGGATGTCGCCGGCCATGTGGCCCAGAAACCCGGTGGTGCCGTCGAACGCGCCGCGCTGCAACAGCCGGAACAACTCCGGCCCCTTGAGGCCCATTTCATTCCATGGCTTGATGGTGGCTGTGACTGCGCCACCGGAAGCCTTGGTGATCTTCTCGGCCCAGAAGGGTTGCTCAAGTAGCTTGTACTGGGTGGTGATGCCAATCCCGCCAACGATGTTCAGTTGCGTCTTGGGCAAGTCGGCGGCGCGGGCGCCTGCGCTTGCCAAGGCCAATGCGGCCATTGCGGCCAGCGCGGAGGTAAACAGGGCGTTGCGGATTTTCATGCTTGTCTCCTTGGGTGAAGCCGTCAAATGACTATTTGCCGGGTGCGAAATTGTTCGGTAGCCACAGCGCCAGACCGGGAAAGGCGAGCAGCAGGGCAATCATCCCCAGCATCGCCGCGAGAAACGGCAGCGAGCCGACGATGACATCGCGGATTTCACCTTCGCCGCGCACCGACTGCACCACGAACAGGTTGACACCGATCGGCGGCGTGATCAGCCCCGCCTCGGAAAGTATCATGAACAGGACACCATACCAGATCGGATCGTAGCCAAGCGCCACCACCACCGGGATCAGCACCGGCCCGGTGGTCAGCAGCATCGAAATCGGCTCCATGAAGCAGCCGAGCACCAGATAGAACAGGATGATCGCGAGCATCATCACCAGCGGCGGCAGATGTAAGGACGTCACGGCGTCGGTCGCCGCCTTGGTCAAGCCGGTACTCGCCATGCAGAATGACAGGAACATCGCGCTGACCACAATCAGCATCACCATGCAGGTGGTGCGCATGGTCCCCTCAAAGGCGCGGAACAATACCGGGAGCGACAGATCGCCGCCGGCCCATGCCAGCACCAGCGCGGCAAGCACGCCGAGAGCAGCCGCTTCGGTCGGCGTCGCCAGCCCCGCATAAATCGACCCGACCACCACCAGAAACAGGAACAACACCGGCAGCAGGTGCACCAGGCCGCGAAACCTTGCGGCCCAGGTCGCGCTGCGGCGCGGGCCACCCCACTCAGGCCTTACCATGCAGATGACGAGAATCAGGAGAGAGAACAACAGCGCCAGCAGCACACCCGGAATGGTGGCGGCAAGGTACAGCTTGGCGATGGAAGCCTCGGCGATGATGCCGTAGATCACCATGTTGATGCTCGGCGGGATCAGGATGCCGAGCGTCCCGCCGGCGGCGATGCTGCCCAGGAAGGTAGGCGCGTGGTAGCCCTGCTTCATGTTCGGCAGCGCCACCGTGCCGATGGTCGCTGCCGTCGCCACGCTCGATCCCGAGGTCGCCGCAAACAACGCGGCGGCCGCGATATTGGTGTGCATCAACCCGCCGGGCAGCCAGTTGAGCCAGCGGTCGAGCGCTTCGTAGAGGTTGCGCGTGACCCCCGAGCGCAACAGGATCTCGCCCATCATGATGAACAGGGGCACCGAGACCAGCGTGAACTCGGTGCTCGCGCCCCAGGTCGACTCGCCGAGCACAGCCGAGAGCGGCATGAAGCTATACAACTGTGCGAGTGAACCGGCCAGGATGAAGATCGCCACCGCGACATAAATGCTGCTGGCGATGAGCACAGTGATGAGGATGGTGCTGAACGGAATCATGTGCCGCGCTCCGGCGTTGGGGCGATCAGGTGCTCTGCATCGTTGTCGTCCATGGCGCGGCCGGACATGAGCGCATCAGCCTGGTCTTTCTCCCGATTCCATATCAGGCGTAGCAGCCGCGCCAGCAGGATCACCGCGACCAGCGCAAACCAGGTCCATCCTGCAGCCCAGATCGATTGGGGAATCACCATCGGAATCGCCAGGGTGGTGTTGGAACGCGCACCCAGCGAGACGCTCTGTGCCACAGTTCCCCAGGCGTGCCACACCAGGATGCCGGTCATGGCAGCCAGGGCGGCAAGCGAGATCGCATCGAGGAGCGTGCGCAGTGCGCGGGGCAGCCGGGTCTGAAGCACATCGACACGGATATGCGCCCCCGCGATCAGGGTGTAGGCCTGGCCGAAGGCCACTGCAATCGCGAACACATAAATCGTGATTTCGTAGCTCTCGAACCACGCGACCGCGAAAAGCTTGCGCGTGATCACGTCGAGCGCGATCAGTACGCTGCACAGCAGGATGGCAGCGCCACCCGCACGTGCCATCCAGCGCGATACGCCGTGGATACGTTGCATCGCGGAGGCGGAAAGTAAAGGCACGGAAAGAATACTGGTGATCAATGCTGTGCGAGCAACGAACCCCAGCCGTAGACCTTGTCCTTGATGCCGTTCTGCCGCAGCGCCCACCAGTAAGTCGCAGTGTTGATCGCAATCACCGGCTTGTCGAGCCAGAATTCGGCCATCGCGGCGACTTCCCCCATCGCCAGGTTGGTGCCGACCTGCACGATGGCATCGACCTTGCCCGCGTTGACTTCCAGGATGGCGTCACGCAGTGTCTGCTTCGATACATGGGCGATCAGCACCGGGCTTTGGCACTTCAGACCTATCAGGTTGACCACCTCGAATCCACAATCGGTGAAGAAGCGGTAGACCTGCTTGTCGCCAATTGGCATGTACGGCGTGACAATGCCGAGACGCTTGATGCCCTTGCCATACTTACGCAAGGCTGCCTGGCATGCGTCCGAACCCATCGCGACACCAACGCCCGCGCGCTTCTCGATCTTGCGCTGCAGTTTCACGCTTCCGTCCAGGCCATCCCAGAAGGTTTCGGCCGACATGCCCATGATGATCGAGTCTGGGTGCGAACTCATCACGGAGTCGACGGCGGGCATGAGCGCGTCGCGGATATTGCCCATCATCACCATGAAGGATTTGTCGTCCGTCACGCGCGAGTCCGGAATCGCAATGCGCGAGAAATGGTTGGTCACGCCGTGCGGACGCATGTCGTCGAATTCCGGCTGCACCGACGTATTCGTTGAAGGGGCGATCACGCCGAATTTGTGGCGAAATCCAATTGAGTCGGTCACGATTGCCTCGCCTGGTGGTCGGGAAAGTTATTGGGAACAGACCGGTGCGTCACTCCGGCGCACATAACCATATCTTTAGAGTGGATTCTACTCCGTATGCGCTCCGCAATCTCGCGAAAGGGGTGGTACTAAGACTTGCGGACGTCGTCATCGTGCTCGGGGTTGCGTGGGGTTAGAGGTGGCGTCGAGCTTGCCGCGCCCCGCCAATCGCGCAAGCGTCCCTGGGTTTTCGCGAGTCCATCCGCCAGTGGAACTGGATCGTTGGCAGAGCGCCTGCTCCCGGACGCGCCTGGTGTTCATCACGCGCAACATCAAAGCCGAAACAATTCGCGGCCTGTTCGCCGCCGTGAATGCGGTGACCGCAGCCGCCTAATGGGCGAATAATATATACTCTCGCATATACTATTGAAGCCGCAGGAGAAAAAGTATGGCCAACACCCGCACCGCCAAGCTATTCATGAACGGCAGCAGCCAGGCGGTGCGGCTCCCCGCCGAGTTTCGCTTTGCCAATGACGAGGTGTACATCAAGCGCGACGAAGCCACCGGCGACGTGGTGCTGTCCACCCGCCCCGGCGCCAACACCTGGGACGACTTCTTCGAATTCGTGCAAGGCATCGATGTGCCGGAAACCTTCATGGCGGATCGCCCCCTGAACGTCGTGCCCGAAAAAGACGGCGTGTTCGACGACGCGGCATAGGTCAAGCGGCCATGCTCCACATGCTGGACACCGACACCGCCAGCTACATCATCAAAGGGCGCTCGCCCGTCATCAATACCAAGCTGCGCGCCATCTCCCCGGCCGATATTTGCATCTCGGTCATGACCCGCGCCGAATTGCTGTACGGCCTCAAACGCCTGCCGCCCGAACACAGGCTGCACCTGGCGTTGCGCCAGTTCCTCAAAATCGTGCGCGTGCTGGCGTGGGACAGCGAGGCTGCGGGCTGGTATGCGGATATCCGGCATCAACTCACCACCAGCGGCAAGCCCATCGGCGAGATGGACATGATGATCGCCGCGCACTCGCTTTCCGCTGGCGCGGCGCTGGTGACCAACAACCAGAGGCATTTCAAGCGCATCCGCGCGCCGTTGACGCTGGTGAATTGGGGAGAGAAATGATTGGCGCGGCGGTTCGGGGCAGGTCAAGTTGCACGCACTGGCGTAGATGAGCCCCACGCGTTCCGCCCTGTTCCCCCAGGTGCCCACGACGGCCGAGAGCGGCGTTCCGAACCTGAACCTGTCGACGTGGATTGCAATGCTTGCACCGGCCAAGACGCCGCGCCCCATCATCGATCAGCTCAACCGGGCAGTGCAGACCGCATTTGACGCCAAGTTCAGAGCGGATATGGCGGACATCGGCAATGACGTCGCGCTCACCACGCCGGAGGAACTCCAGCGCATCATCGCCGACGACATCAAGCTGCATGCGGAGTTGGTCAAGGCTTCGGGGTTGGTGCCGCAATGAGTGAGTACCGGTGCCGACATTGCGGTCTGTCGCACTGGCTGCTCGTGGCGGCGGGAGCCATCGCAGTGTCGGGTTCGCCTGAGAAGAATCGCTTGGGGTATTGGCTGGAGAACGGCTCCAGCCAACGGTTTCATCCGATAAGCCGCTCAAGACCCGCTTCCACCAACGGTTTTCGGAGGATAGCTCGGGTGAATTTCATAGGCTGGCGAGATACTGGGATTCGACTTGGGCGTTGCCGCAGTATCTATATCAAATTCTCATAATTCTCAAAGTTCCAGTCGAGAGTCACGGCACTTCCAATTGAAAGGTTTCTCGATTTTTCGATGATTGAACCTCGGTGTGCTGCTCCGACGAGAAAGACTCCGGTATTGAATTCATTTCTTTCGGAGTACTTTTGTATATTTTTCATCATCTCCCGGTCACGATGCTCAATCACTTCTTTCCATTTCTCAAAGACCTTCAATAGCTCTTCTTGTCCGATATATTCGATTGCCGATCTCATCGATTCATAAATTTGCAACCAAAGATCGATACAGCTTTTACTATTCAGGTAAGCAAACCCGCATCGCTTGATAAATTGCGAATTCCGATCAATCAGCGATCTATATTCAGGGCTGACAGCGTTGATTCTTTTACAAAGACGCTGAAATTCCACCCAAAAATTGTCAGGCACCTCATAAACATCAGCCGGCACGAGTTTGGCGCTGCGCATCGTCAGGTAGTGATTTACCGCGTTCGATTCCAGATTTGACGAGATCTTTTCTTTGAAGAATTGGTCAAAATGGGAAGGTGGAATCTCAAGGAAGATTATCTCGGGTCGAGCCCTCTCCAAAAGTTCGTGCAATTTAGAGGCAGTACAAATTCCGCTCTCTTCATGAATGGTGGAAACCAATGTGATCTTGCGCATGACGATATGTAAGATGTCATACCGGCATCAGCGACAACGTTGACCGACGAACGGGCGCTTTGAGCCCATATCGTCTGCATAGCTCCCCCACCTGATCAACGAAATTCGGATCGGCCTCCGGTGCGACCACAATGCTCCTCACCAGAGCGTCAGGCGATGACAGTGGAAGTCTTAGGCTGATTGGGTTCTCTTCCCATCCGTCGTCCTGCTGCGGAACAAGCAAGCGAATTTCTTTTTCGTATTTGTACGCGTCGCTCTTGTACTGCAAAACATCAGTGTAGCGGCTCATTATGTAAGTCTTGACGCGCCGATGATCGACGTACCGAACTTTATGCAGGATCGTATCTCGATCCCAACCGAGCGCGCAGCGAATTAATCGGTCCACTGTTGTGGTGACGGCGATCGACGTGTTCACTCCCCCGTAGAGCTGCCACAAGGCCATGTTGTCTCGAGCGCCAAGAGTCCAGCAGCTCACGTAATTTCCCACGCGCGATCGTCGATAGAAGTAATCCGCATCAGTTGGCGCGTCGCCGCTGAGAAATCTTTCGTTGAGCGACTTGCGAAAGCTGGGAAACAATGCGCCCTCAAGCCGGTCCGAAAAACCGTCCGCCCGTCGGCAATACAGCGTATTGGTGGATAGAAGGTCTAGCAGCTTGGGAAGATCCATGTACCTCCGAAGGATGCTCGACATCTTTATGTCGGTGTCTTTCAGAAGTTGCGTCGCGCCCAAGTGACACCTAGCGCGGAAATGGATAACTTGTGCGACTTCTCGCACAGGTCTGATCGATTTCCAGATTGAGGAAGAGATATATTGACGCCACTTCTGAGAGGGATGTATTCATGGCAAGCTCAATTGCCCTTTGATCCACGCGGCAGAAATTGCAGCGAGCAAGCCAGCGGTAAGGCCGAGGGCAAAAGACCACAACCGATCATTGAATTTCTTCCTCTGTTCATCGAGGTAGAGCGCGCCTTTGGCCTTGAGGAAGACGCGCTCGTTCTCTGGGTTGATGCTCCCTGATGATCGAGTTCCCAAGTAGTGGATTACACCTTCTGCGTCTTTCGGAAGTGTGAACATGTAAAGCATGCGGGCCAAGAAAAACTCTCTCATCTCTTCGGCGTCAGCCGCAGGCTTGTGATTGATGGTTACTCCGAGATAGCCATCTTCAAGTAGAAGCGCGAGAGGATATTGATCAACGTGATCACCATGAAGCGGCCTTGCCATAGCGATAGCCGTAGCAAGGGAAACCTCGCCACGCTTTGCGACGGCTTTCAAAATCTGCAGCGAGACACCGTTCATGGATTTATGCTCAGACACAATGTGGCCGGCAAAGCCTGCCGTCAAATTTGGCGACTACAGTCAAATCTGGCCGTCGCGATCTCTCGAAACGTGGCGGTCGCATCGACGCTCCAGCGGAGTATGCGCATTTTGCGAGCGACCAGACCGACATATCGACAAATGATAATGCCAGCCGCTCATGCGCGGCCAGCGCGGCGTTTGGTTCCGCGCGCTACTTTACGCTGGTGCTTCATCATGGATTCGGGCTGCAGGTCGATTTTGCCGAACAGGTCGAGAGTCGCACGCTGTTGATGGCGCTGAATGTATTCCTTGAGCGCGTGGGTGATGGCAGCCTTTTTTGTCCGATGGCCGCCGACACGCACTGCTTCGTGAATCAGGTTGTCGTCCAAAGCGAGATTGGTTGCCATTTGCGGCGCCCCTCTTTGCGCATGATGATGTATGGATTTTCGCGCCAAGCTGGCGTAAGCACCAGCACGTTCCTGAAAGCGGTCAGGCCTGCTATGCACCCACCCCTGATGAGTCTGGATGTGGTATGTCGCAACGGCAGTCTCTGAAGAACCGCTCCCACCAAGGGCCACAGCCGGTCACGTATCGTAAACCAGCTCCCACCAACGCTTTCCAGCCGATGGAAAAACTGAATTTTCCCTTTGGTATCAAGCCGGTTGCATGATGTGAATCACCCGGCTGGCGATGAATTCCCGGGTCGCCGCCCCGTAAGCCGCCATATGCGGCGCGGCCGCGTGGGCTTTCAACGCGTCCATGCTTTCCCATTTTTCGACCACCACGAACGTGTCCGGCCCCCACGGTGTCTGGAACGGCAGTGCGTTTTCCGCATCGACTGCCGCGCCATATTCGATGCAGCCGGCTTCGGCGTGCACGGCCGGCGTGTTGGCGCGAAAGCGCTGCAGAATCGTTTCGCGCTGACCGGGTTTGGCGGTGATGACGGCGATGACATGAATCATGCTTGATGGCTCCTTGTGCGGGTAAGCAGGGTGAACGCGAACTCTATTCGCGTGGGATGGCGCTGATAAGATAGGCGCAGAGTACACAAAAACAATTCAACCGGCTGGAGACAACATGAAAGCCCATTCCTTCGCCTACCAGCGCGCCGGGAGCATGGCCGCCGCCTGCGCCCTGCTCGCCGAGCACGCGGGCAACGCGCGCATCCTGGCCGGCGGCCAGAGTCTGATTCCGACGCTGAATCTGCGCCTGTCGCAGCCGGAGTTGCTGATCGACATTTCCCATCTGGCCGACCTGCGCGGCATCCGCGTCACCGGCAACGAGATGGTGATCGGCGCCCTCACCCGCCATGCGGACATCGAACGTTCCGCCGACGTGCAGCGCCTGTTCCCGACCCTGGCCGAGGCGGCGCGCCACATCGCCCACCCGGCCATCCGCAATCGCGGCACCATCGGCGGCAGCATTGCCCTGGCCGACCCCGCCGCCGAATGGCCGGCTGCGGCGCTGGCGTTCGGCATGTCCTTTACCCTCGCCTCCGCGCGCGGCGAGCGCAAGGTGGCGGCGGACGGGTTCTTCAAGGGCCTGTACGAAACGCTGCTAGCGTCCGACGAAGTGCTCAAGAGCATCCACGTGCCGCTGCCGGCCACCGATAGCTGCAGCAGCTTCGGCGAACTGACGCGGCGCGGTGGCGACTACGCGATCGCCGGCGCCTTCGTCAATGCGCGCCGTGATGGCAACCGGGCCGGCGGCAAACTGAGTGCGACGCGCATTGCCTATTTCAGCGTGTCGACCCAGCCGGTGCTGGCGCGCGGTGCGATGGCGGCGCTTGACGGCACGGGCGGTGATGCTGCTGCGGTCGGCGCAGCGCAAGCCTGCCTGGAAAAGGATTTGAGCGTGATCGCCGACCTCTACAACGGCACGGCCACCAAGCTGCACCTGTCGCGCGTGCTGCTGGGCCGCCTGTTGGCCAAACTCAATTGAATGCCGGGGAATCCATGGAACACGTGATCAATCTGACACTGAATGTCAACGGCGAATCGGTCAGCAAGCCGGTCGAGCCGCGCACCCACCTGATCGACTTCCTGCGTAATGACCTCGGCCTCACCGGCTCCCACACCGGCTGCGAGCACGGCGTGTGCGGGGCCTGCACCGTGCTGGTCGATGGCGAGATCGTACGTGGCTGCCTCACCCTGGCCTGTCAGTTGCAAGGCGCCGAGGTGCAGACGGTGGAAGGCTTGACCGAATCGGGTGTGATTGCCGATTTGCAGACGGCGTTTCACCAGCGCAATGCGCTTCAATGCGGTTACTGCACGCCCGGCATGCTGGTGTGCGCTACGGCGCTTCTGAGCGAAAAGCCCCATGCCACGCGTGAGGAGATTCGCGAATACCTGTCCGGCAATTACTGCCGCTGCACTGGTTACGAAGCCATCATTGATGCGATTGAGACCACGGCGAAGAACCGCGCTGCCGGCAAGAGCCTGGCCGTTACCAAAAACGCGGAGGCAGCATGAACGCCCCGGTGCCGGGCCTCAAGCCCACGACCTACATCGGCCAGGATGTGCCGCGCCCCAATGCCAAGCGCCTGCTCGCCGGGCGTGGCCAGTATGTGGACGACATGCGTTTACCGCGCGAACTGCATGCCGCCTTCGTGCGCAGTCCGCACGCGCACGCGAAGATCGTGCGCCTCAACCTCGACGCGGCGCGCAAGGCCAGGGGCGTGTTCTGGTGCGGCTCTGGCGCTGACATCGCCAAGGCGGTGTCGCCGTGGGTCGCCACGCTGACCCACTTCAAGGGTCTGAAGTCAGCGCCACAATACGCCGTGGCGCTTGACCGCGCCACCTGGCAGGGTGAAGCGGTGGCCATCATCGTCGCGCAGACCCGCGCCCAGGCCGAAGATGCGATCGCGCTGGTCGAAGTCGATTACGAGCCGCTCCCCGCCGTCACCAACATGGAAACCGCGCTCGATGCAGCCACACCGGTGATCCACCCCGATCTTGGTGACAACCTTGCGTTCACGCGCGCGCTTGATGCCGGCGACGTCAACGCTGCCATGGCCGGCGCACACGTGGTGGTCGAAGACACCTTCCGGTTTGGCCGCCACACTGGCGTATGCCTGGAAACCCGCGCCATCACCGCCGACTACAACGCCTCGGAAAATCAGCTCACCGTGTATCTGGCCAATCAGGCGCCGCACATGATGCGCGACATTTTTGCCAAGCATCTGGAGATTCCCGAAGCCAATGTGCGCGTGATCGCCCGTGACGTCGGCGGCAGCTTTGGCATCAAGGTGCATGTGTATCCGGACGAGATGGCGATTGTCGGCGCGGCCAGATTGCTGGGCCGGCCGATTCGTTACGTGGCCGACCGGCTCGAATCGATGGCGACCGACATTCACGCGCGCGAGCACCGCGTCAAGGCGAAGATGGGGGTGGACAAGGATGGCCGCATCATCGCCATCGAGATCGACGACCTCACCGGCATCGGCCCTTACTCGGTTTACCCGCGCACCAGCGCAGTCGAAGGCAACCAGGTGGTCAACCTCACGGGCGGCCCCTACGATTTCAAGCACTATCGCGCCGAACTCAAGGTGGTGTTCCAGAACAAGACGCCGACTTGCCAATATCGCGCGGTCGGCCATCCGGTGGCGGTGGCCGTCACCGAGGGGCTGGTCGATCACGCGGCGCAAAAGCTCGGCATGGATCCGGCAGCCTTCCGGCGCCGCAATTTGATTGGCGATGACCAGTACCCTTTCACGTCCATCTCGGGCATGAAGTTCGAGTCGCTCTCGCACCACGCCTGCCTCGACAAACTGCTCAAACTGATGGACTACGATGCGCTGCGCGCCGAGCAAGCATCATTGCGCGCGCAAGGCATCCAGCGCGGCATTGGCCTCGCGGCTCTGATCGAAGTCACCAATCCGTCGGCGGCGTTTTACGGCGTCGGCGGTGCGCGCATTTCCTCGCAGGACGGCTGCACCCTGCGCCTCGAGCCCACTGGCTGGGTGACTGCCCTCACCGGCGTGACCGAGCAAGGCCAGGGTACCGAAGGCATCATCGCGCAAGTGGTCGCCTCGGCCGTCGGCATTCCGGTCGAGCATGTGCGTGTGATCACCGGCGACACCGATGTCACGCCCTACGGTGGCGGCACCTGGGCCTCGCGCGCAGCCGGCATCGGCGGTGAAGCGGCGCTACAGGCCGGCAAAACGCTCAAGGCGAATGCGCTGACCCTCGCAGCAGTGATACTGAATCGCGACGCCGCTGGCCTCGACCTGCGTGCAGCACAAATCGTCGATGCCCAATCCGGCGAAACGCTGTTGTCGCTCGCCGAGGCCGCGCGCATCGGCCAATACCGGCCCGACACCCTGCCGCGCGAATTTGCGCCGCAATTGACCGTGTCGCACCAATATGGCCAGCGCGATTGGCCCTTTGTCTTTACCAACGGCATCCAGGCGAGCTACGTCGAAGTCGACATCGACACCGGTTTCGTCAAGCTGCTCAAACACTGGATGGTGGAAGACTGCGGCACCATCATCAACCCGCAACTGGTTGATGAACAATTGCGCGGCGGGATTGCACAGGGCATCGGCGGCGCGCTTTATGAAGAGTGTCTCTACGACAGCACCGGCCAACTCCTCAACGCCACCCTGGCCGACTACCTG
Source organism: Burkholderiales bacterium (assembly GCA_031362905.1). Classification (GTDB taxonomy): domain Bacteria; phylum Pseudomonadota; class Gammaproteobacteria; order Burkholderiales; family JAEUOS01; genus CANJDH01. Next base: position 13,342 of record JANLTL010000187.1, read on the forward strand.
GTACCGATGGCAGCCGAAATGCCCGACATGGTGTTCGGGCACGTCGAAACGCCAACCCGCTCGTCCGAACTCGGCGCCAAGGGCGCTGGCGAGGCCGGCACGGCAGGCGCGCCGGCGGCGATCATGAACGCGATCAACGATGCACTGGCGCCATTCAAGGCGCGTGTGACAGAGCAGCCGTTCACCCCGGAGCGCATCTTGCGGGCGCTGGGAAAAGTGTGAGGCCAGTTTCCTGAAAACGTTGTCCCCCAACGCTTTTGGCAGTGTGCTGGCCCGAGACGCGCATCCTCCGAGGGTTTCGGGGCGACAACGGGCGACAAACTGCAACTGAAGCATCACAGCTTGCGTCCGCCTGCGCTACCGTTATAATTTATAAGTTGATAAATAACGGACCTCGGAGGTCAGCATGCAACTCGGTTACTTCACCATGCCCCTGCACCCCCCGGGGCGCAATTACATCGAGACGCTCAAGGAAGACCGCGAGGCGATTCTGCTGGCCGACCGCCTCGGCTATAGCGAGGCCTATGTCGGCGAACACTCTACCGACCTCGCCGAGACGATTCCGTCGTGCCTGATGTTTCTCTCAACGCTGATCCATGCCACCAAAAACATCAAACTCGGCACCGGCACCCTCAACCTGCCCAATGGACATCCCGCCGCCTTCGCCGCCAATGTCGCCATGCTCGACAACCTGCTCGAAGGCCGCCTGATCGTAGGCATCAGCCCGGGCGGCCTGCCGTCGGACATGGAGATGTTCGAGAATCTCGACAAGGACCGCAAGGCAATGTTCCTTGAATGCATCAACCACATGATTGCTCTGTGGACCACCGATGCGCCCTACAAGCTCAAGGGCCAGTTCTGGAATCTCTCGACCGAGCGCACCCTGATCACCGAGATTGGCCAGGGCACGGTGCTTAAACCCTACCAGCGTCCGCATCCGCCGATTGTGGTCACGGCCGTGGAGCCGTTTTCTGCCGGCGTGACTGCAGCCGCCGCGCGCGGCTGGGACACCATCTCGGCCAACTTCCTGCTGCCGCAATGGGTCAAGTCGCACTGGGGCAAATATGTC